>CAYVPL010000004.1:0-32771 GCA_964453755.1 uncultured Planctomycetales bacterium | reverse complement strand
GCCGCCGAGGGAGTTCAGGTGCGCGCCATCGAGTCGCGCCTGCGCCGTGGCAGGGAGTTGATCCGCAAGAACTTGGAGAAGCGCGGACCGGCCGAACACTGGGCTGCTGGACTGCTCCTCCTGGCCCGGCGAACGCCTCCCCCCCTTCCGATTTTGCGCAGCATGGTTGCCGCTGGCTTGACGATCGCTGCGGGATTCGTCACATGGATGGCGTTGGCAGACGGCGACTCCTCCTCGCCGACGCCCTCCGCCCTCAGCGCTCGAGCGGATCCCAGCGGTCCCTCCGCCGCCGCCTCGGCCGCGCTTGAAGACCTCCCTGCCAGCGGCGTCATGCGCGAGGACTTCGAGCCCGCCGCACGCATCCTGCGCCTGGCCGTCGTGGACGCGCACAGCGGCCGACCACTCGCCGGTGTCCGGGTCCACGGTGAATTCCTCGACGGAACGGGTCAGGGGCTCGATGCCCTGACGTGGCTGTCGACCGAGCAGGCCTCACAAGCGATCGCCATTCCGGAAGGCGCTCAACAAATTCGTCTGGTCGCCGAGGCCACGGCCTCTCATGCCGGTCAACCTGCCGGCGCGCTCTATTCCTGGGCAGCCCAAGGCGCCGAGCCCCTGATCCAGATTCCTTCCGAACGCCTCCGGGGCGAAATCCTCGGCCAAGTTCTCGACCTCGCAGGACGTCCCGTGCCAGGAGCGGAAGTCGGCCTCTGGCTGGGGCGCCAAGAAAGCCGGGGCATCCCGCCGGATCGCCGAATTCTCGCGGCGGCGGACGGCAGTTTCGCCGTGCCGTTGGCGCTCGCACAAGAAGCCGAAATCTTTCTCGCGCCCCTGGCACCGGGGCATTGCGCGCAGCGCTGCTACCGCCTCGACCGCCAGCGTCCAGCCAACGCCTTCGTGGAAAAACTCGAGTTGCTGCTCGCCCCAGGCCGCGCGTTGAGCCTGACCGTGCTCGACGAGTCCGGCGCGCCGATTCCGGACGCCGAAGTGGTGGTGTGGCCTTCGCACCGCGCCGAGATCATTCCAGTCTTTCCTCTCGGCCATTACGAGGGCCAACTTCAGCACCTGCTGCGCACGGATCGCCACGGTCGCGCACCCGCATTGGTGATTGGCCAGGAGCCCCACACACTTGCGGTTCGTCACCCGAACCATTCCGAAGTGAGCCTCGAGCTCGGTGACCTCAGTGCGCCGCTGACTCTGACCCTGGCGCCGGCCGTGCAACTCCGCGGCCGCGTGCTCACTCCGGACGGCGAGCCAGCCGCGGAGGTCCGGGTCATCGCGGAGGGCAGCAGTTCCGTGGAGTGCCCGACGGACGACGACGGTTTCTTTCAATTGGCCAGCCCCAGCCGTCGCGTAGATGAGATCCGCCTGATCCTGGTGCCCCGCGCGCCCTTCGCCCTGCAGGTCGTTGGACCCTTGCGGCCGGCGGACCTCGAGTCGGAGCTGGAGTTCCGGCTGGACGTCAGCCATAGCCTGTTGGTGCGGCTCGTGGGCGAAGACGGCGAACTTTGCAACCAAGTGCCCGGCCTGCGCGCAGAACTCAGCGGTGGCCCGATGACGCGCGCGCTCCAGGGCGACGGGCGCAACTTGCAGTCTTGGACGGAGTTCTTGCCGCCTCGTCAGGACAGTCCATTCCGCACGGAGCAGCCCGCAGTCTTCAGCGCTGAAGGCCTGCCCGAGGCAGATTACCTCGTGTCCTTCTGGGGCCGCGACGGTCTCGTGGCGCAGGCCAAGGTCAGAGCCGATGGCAAGCCGATGAACCTCCGGCTGGGTCAGTATCCGGAGCCCAGGGCGAGCCTCAGCGGTCGCCTGGTCCACGCCGCGAGCGGCGCCCCGGTGACCCAGTTTCAACTGGAGTGCCAGCGACTCGCTTCGCCGGATCCGGCGGACCGGCTTCCAGATCAGATCAGCATGTCCTACCGGAGCGCCGACGGCAGCTTCCTTTGCGAGGGCATCCCCCCCGGATGGTGGCAGGTGCGCATCTTCGGTCCGGAGCCAGGCTTCTCCTGGGGCTTGGAGGCCGTCCAGCTGAGTCCTGGACATCCCCTCATTCTGGATTCCTTCCTGGACGAGGTGGTCGAGGGGCGCCTGCTCGTGCTTGATGCGGCCGGCAAGCCGATGCCGAACGTGAAAGTGCGCCTGCTGGACCCTCAGGGTCAAGCCTGCGCCTTCGGCGATCCAACGCGCTTCCACGACCAGACGGATGCCGCAGGGAGCCTGTTCCTGCAGCGCCTGCCTCGCTCCCGCGCCCTGCAGGTGGAGTTGAGCGACGCCAGCAGCCGCATCTGGACCATGCCGGCGGGCACGCTCGACTTGAGCCAGAATTCTTGGACTCTGCAAGTGCCACCCTGAGGGGAAAAAGATTTCTTGACGGGGTCAGGGCGTTTCATTCGTTTTGTAGAGGGGGAGAAAAACGAACCCGCCACAACCATTGACCACCCGCATTCTTGTCGTGGATGACGATGCCAGCGTCCAGGAGACCGTCCAACGGTACCTGGAATTGAACGGCTTTCACGTGCAGGTCGCCACCGACGGGGTGGACGCCAGCAAGATCCTGGAGAACTCCCCCGTGGACCTGGTGATCACGGACATCATCATGCCCGAGCAGGACGGCTTCGGACTCATCGGCGACATCCGGGTCTATCACCCCGAGGTGCGGGTCATCGCCATCTCAGGCGGCGGCATCAACGGCTCCGCCTCCTACTTGGCTGCCGCCACGCGGCTGGGGGCGCATGCGGCCTTGGCCAAGCCTGTGGACTTCACGGACCTCCTGACCTGCATTCAGCAACTCCTGCAGCAGACGGCCCCCTGAAGCCGGCGGATTTGCCGGGCGCCGGGCCGGGCGCCACACTCGGGCCATGGCCCGCTCGCTGCGTCCGCTGGCACTGACCGCGCTGCTGGCTGTCCTCGCGGCGCCTGCGGAGGCCGCGCAGCAGGGCGGCGCATCCGCAGCGCCGGAACCCGCCGCAGCCCCCAGCGCCGAGTGGACCCTCCTGCAGCGCATCGCCGAGGCGCGCGGATTTCGCGCCGAGTTCGACGCCGTCCCCGCGCATTTGCAAGACATGGTGCGCAATTACGACGCCGCGCTTGGCCCTGCGCGCCTCAGCCGCGTGATGCGCGCCCTGTCCGAGCCCTGGAGCGTGCCCGCGCTGTCCGCCGAACTCCGCGACGGCCTCGCCGCCGCCGTGAACGCGCGCGCCGGCGTCGAGCTCGAGGCGCTGCTGCTGCAGACCGCCGGCTGGCTCGACTGCGCCCCGCCGCCCCTGCCCGCCCTGGACGCCTTCTGGAGCGAAATCCAGCCCGCCGACCCGGCCGCCGCTCCCATCCACGAGGACCTGCTGAACCGCCTCTCGGCCTACCTCGGCCTCTGCCACGCCGAATTGTCAGAACTCACAACCGGCTGGAGCGCGGAGGAGGTCCTGCGCCTGCGTCAGGACTTCCCGGCCTGGTGCGAGGCCCTCTACCGCGTGCACTTTCCGCAGGGTGAGATCACGGAAGCGCAGTCGGCCCTGCTGGATCAATACCGCTCCCTGGCCGTGAAGGTGGATCGCGCGCGCCTGCTGGCAGTGGCCGCGCGCGTGGCGCGCCTGGCCGATCCCGGCTTCCTGGCCAGCCTGCCGAAGCGCCTCGCGCGCACGCCGCGGACCGGCGCGAAACTGGATGGCTTTTCCGGCGACGTCGTGGCCAGCGCCGGCGACCGCCCCGCCAACCGAGTGGTGCTGCTGGGTTCCGGCAAGACCACCGTCCGCGGCAGCGCGGCGCTGGTAGTGGATCTCGGCGGCGACGACTCCTGGGAGCGCGCCGCCGTCGCGGACGATGCGGCGCAACTCGTGAGCGTGGTGCTGGAACTGAACGGCAACGACCGCTACGAAAGCGCCGCGCCCGGGCCGGCCTACGCCGCCGGCGGCGTGGCTTTGCTGGTGGATCTGCGCGGCAAGGACCAGTACGTCGGCGCGCGGCTGAGCCAGGGCGCGGCGGCGCTCGGCGTGGCGGCGCTGGTGGATCTCGCCGGCGACGATGCGTACGCGGCGCAGGATTTCGCGCAGGGCTACGCCTTCGCCGGCGTCGCCTATCTGCTCGACCGCGCCGGCGACGACCTCTATCAAGGCTGGGCGTACGCGCAAGGCGCGGGCAACGGCAACGGCTGCTCGGCGCTGGCCGATGGCGCCGGCGACGACCGCTACGTCGCGAACGGCACGTGGCCCGACGTCTACGGCGACTCCGGGCCGGGCAGTTTCCACGGCGCCTCGCAGGGCTACAGCTTCGGCTTCCGCGACGGCGTGCTGCTGCCGGGCGGGCTGGCCGCACTGGCGGACTTCGGCGACGGCCGGGACTACTACGAATCCGGCAACTTCAGTCAGGGCGGCGCCTACTTCTTCGGCTTCGGCCTGATGTACGACGGCGGCGGCGACGACGAGAACCACGGTTACCGTTACTCGCAGGGCTTCGGCGTGCATCAAGCGGCGGGCATGCGCTGGGACGCCGGCGGCAACGATTCCTACTTCACGCAGTGCGCCGCCAACTGCGGCGCCGCCTGGGACGAGGGCGTGGGCTGGCTGCTGGACGAGTCGGGCGACGACCGTTACGAGGTCGGCGGGCTGGCGCTGGGCGGCACCGCCAACACGGCGGTGGCCATCCTGGTGGATGGCGGCGGCGACGACCGCTACGGCGGCGGCGGCGGCACGGACTCACAGGGCGGCAGCGGCAGCTTTGATTATCATAACAAGCAGGCCATCGGCGCCCTGCTCGACTTCGGCGGCGGCAAGGATTCCTACACGCGCGCCGGCCGCGGCGACGGCCTGTTGCTGACCGGCGACTGGCACGGCTTCTTCGTCGACGTCAAAGAGAAGTCGGCGGCGGCGCTTCTGAATGGCAAGGAACTGACGAAACTGCTGGCCGCGCAGAAGCCCTGACCCGGAGGAGGCGGCGAGGCAGGGCTGGAATTACGCCCCACGGAACCGGACTTCCTTGGTACCTTCGACCCCATGTCAGCTTTACGCTCCCTCCTTCTGGCGCTCGCGATTCCGCTCTTCGCCTCGACCGCGGCGGCAGCTCTGCAGCAGACCTCCTGGCCGATGTATCAGGTGGACGCCCGGCACACCGGCTACCTCCCCATCGCGCTCGATCCCAATTCCATCCAACTCAAATGGACGGCGCTGGTCGCTCCGGGCGCGCTGAACCCGGTCACCGCCGCCGACGGACGGGTGTTCGTCACCATTGACGGCGGCAACTATCGCGGTCTCTACGTCGTCGAGAAGGACACCGGGCTGCCGCTGTGGAGCGTGCTCTACCCGGGCGTCCACTCCGTGAATCCGGCCAGCGTGGACGGCGGACGGGTGTACTTGCAGACCGGCAATCACTCGTCGGACACCTGGCTGCGCTGCTACGACGCGGCCACGGGCGCATCCATCTTCCGCTCACCCTTCCAGGCGCAATGGGAGGAATACTACGCGCCGACGATCGACGGCGGCACGGTTTACATCAACGGCGGGTACTACGGCGGCATGTACGCCTTCGACGGCGTCACGGGTTCGCAGATCTGGTTCCGCGACCTGCCGCAGTACGACGAGTGGACTCCCGCAGTGGACGCCCAGCGCGCCTACGCGTACGTGGGCGGATGGTTCTACGCGCTCAACCGGGCCACGGGCGCCGTGGCCTACTCGTTCCAGGACCCCGGCTATTCCTGGTCCGGATACAGCATGCAGATGGCGCCCGTGCTCGGCACGATGAACGACGCGTTCTTCATCAACAACGGCCGCCTGCTGTGCGCGGACCTGCAAACGCAGTCCTTCCGCTGGTCGCTGTCGGGCAACTTCAGCGGGCAGCCCTCGCTGCGCCAGGGCGTGGTCTATGCGATCAAGGCCGGCTCGCTCGAAGCCTTCTCGGAATTGGACGGCGCATTCCTCTGGCGCTGGATTCCGCCGAGCGGGAATCTCGTGGACACCATCGCCCTCACCGACACGCACGCGGTGGTGCGCACCAGTTCGTCGACCGATCTCGTCAGCCTGCAGACGCATCAGAGCGAGTGGTCCCATCCGGCCAGCGGCCGCCTGACCCTCGCCGAGTCGAACCTCTATCTGGCGTTGTCTGACGGCAACCTGATGTGCTTCGCCTATCAGGCCACGCCCAAGCCGCACGCGATCGATCCGAATCGGCAGCCGGCCTACGGCGCGAGCACCCGCGTGACCATCACCGGCACCGGCTTCGAAGATCCGGCCGGCACGAGCGTCCTGTTCGGCAATCAGCCGGCCACGAACGTGCTGGTGCTCAACGCCACGACCATCGAGTGCGACGCGCCCAACGCCGACGCCGGCCGCGTGGACGTCACCGTCGCGGACTCGAACGGCTCCGGCACCCTGCCGGAGGCCTTCACCAACATCCCCGCGCAGATCCTGAGCGGCGATTTCCAACCGGGCGGCTTCGTCCAGTTGGTGTACGCCGTGCAGCGCGGGCACGAGATCGTCGCGCTCTGGAGCCGCGCGGATTTGCGCACGCAGGGCGTGGTCACGCCGCCCTTCCAAGGCAAGCTGTGGCTGGCCCAGCAGAACCTGCTCTTCCAACTCCCGTCGTGGCCGGCGCGCGAATACACGTTCGTGGCGCAAGTGCCCAACGATCCCGGCCTCTCGGGCCTCACGGTGCACTTCCAGGCCTTGTCCGGCAGCCAGATCACGGGCGCAGGCAACCGTTCCGGAGCCTGGACCAACGTCGTCTCCGCGACGATTCAGTGACGGCGGTCGGACGCGAACTACGGCGCGAGCTCGACGTGCGCAGTCGTCGCGCCGAGGGTGACTGCGCTCTCGGACAGGGTTTGCCCGGCTGAGTCGAGCAGCAGCACGCGGTACTCCCCGGCCGGCAGTTGCAGCGGCCGGGGATCGGAGCCGTAGAAGCGGCTCGCCACGAGTTCGCGGCCGCTCGCGTCCAGGACGCGGAATCTCATTCCATCGTCGACCCCGTCCACCACGTGCAGCACCAGCCGCGCAGCCGGGCGCAAACGGATGTCGAGAGCGGACAGGCTGCCGGTGCGCAGGTCGCAGGGAACGATGCCGGAGACCCAGACGGTGCTGGTGGCGGCCGGGAAATTGAGATCGGCTTGATTGCTGCTCCGGATCGCGTACTCGCGCGGGCCGAGGCCCCGAATGCGGAAGGAGCCGTCGGCCTGGCTCTTGAAGGTCTCGTCGCGCAGCCATTGGATCGAGCCGTCGGCGCCATTCACGAGGCCCAGCGTGAACTCCTGCGCGCGCGGCCTGCCTTCGCCGTCGAAGACGAGGCCGGCGACGGTGAGCTCCCGTTCCAGCGCGATGCTGCCGAGATCCGTGACCGCGCCGGGAGCGACGTCGAAGGAGGCGCGATGCTGCGCGAAGCCCTCAGCCCGAATCCGCAGTCCGAAGCGGCCCGGCTTGAAGGCGTCCACGACCAATTTCCCCTCCGCATCGCTCCGAAATCCGCGGCCTTCCATGTTGCCGCCCGTGAAACCCACGGGAACCCCGGCCAGGGGCAGGCCCGTGCCCGCTTCGAGAACTTGCAGATGAACGGATCCCAGGCTGGCGATCAAGTCCTCCGGCGCTATGACAAAGGTCACTTCCTCCTGTCCCGGCACGACTTGCTGCGCTTGGAGCACCCGCTGGTAATGCAGCAGGCTGACCCAGACGGGCGGATCGCCGGCCAAGGTCAGGTATCCGAAGTAGCCCGGAGGAAGCGCCGCGAAGCGCGGACCGTAGTCCCAGAAATTGCCCACGCCGTAATGCTCGTTGTGACTGCCGATCTCTTCCAGGAACTGAAGTCCGGGGTGGTCCAGCGTGGCGACGGGCATGAGGGAGGAGGCTCCGGAGGGCGCCTGCAGTTTCTGCAGCGCATCGAAGAGGTCGCCCCCCTGCGGCGTGGTCAGGCGGATTCTCAGCAGCACGGCACTCGGCAGGATGAAATCCTTGCGCATCACCGGCGCTTCGGGCAGCAGTTCGATCAGTTCCGCCTGCGCGCGGTGTCCCTCGGCCATGGCGCTGATCCAGTAGCTGCCAAAGTCCAGGTCGCTGAAGCTGTATGCGCCTTCGGCGTCCACGTCGGCGTTGCGCCGCACTCCGTGCAGATCGGTGATGCTGGCGAAGGCATACCACGCGTTGCGGATGGGCTGCTGCTGCGCATCGAGCAGCGTGCCGTAGATGCGGGTCTCGGGCGGAGGCGCGGCGGCCGCTGCGGGCCGGGGATCCGCCGCCGGCGCTTCCGGAGCGGGCGCCCGCTCAGGATCGGCCGCTGCGGGCGGCAAGGCCGCTCCCGGCAACACGGCGCCGGCCTCGCTGCGAGGGTCCGTTTGCTCCGATCGCAGGCCTCTCGAGGGCCGGAGCAGCCAGGCCAGCAGGGCGAGCAGCAGCACCAGCAGGATTGCCAGTGCAAACCGGGTCGAGAGCGGAGTTCCAGCCTCCTTCATCGGATCTGAAGGTATCCGATCCGCGCCGATGCGGGGCCACTTAGCGGAGTTCGCGCGCCTTGCCCCAGGCCTTGCAATCCGGGCAGGCGGAGCCGATGCATGCCTGCAATTCTTCGAAACTGTAATCCTCCATCGTGGCGGCAAGCACGCGCTCCATCGCCTCCCAACCGAGTTGATAATCCGGCGCGAGTTGGAAGCTGGTGGAACCGTCGCCGTGCACGACGCTGTTCTGCGCCACGATTTCGTCGGTCACGGCGCTCAGGAAGGCGGGCAGCCGATCGCCGTGGTGGCGCATCAGATGGCGGGCCGCGGCCCAGGCCAGGGCAGCGCCGTCGGCGGTGGAGCCCTCGCCGCGGCCCAGCCAGGGAAGGTCTCCCAGGGCCAGATCGCGCTTGTGCTCCTGCTTCACCTCTTTGGCGATCCGCTTGAGGATGGAATTGATCTTGCTGGCGCTCCAGGTGCCGCGGCCAATGTCGAATTGGAACTCGTCGCCGTAGGGCATCGAGAGAATGTCCCCGCTGACGTCGTACTCGACGTTCCAGGACAGGCCGATCAGCAGCGGCAGCGCGTGCCAGAGCCGGGGCGAACGCTCCAGCGCCACGATCACGGCAAAGCCGCGCAGGATCTCGTGCTCGGGCGACCACTTCTCGCTGTTGCCCTCGACGCAGCCGACCACTCCCGCCACTTCCTGATAGAAAGTGGGATTCTTCTTCGAGGCCGGGATCCAGGAATCGCGCAGATAGGCCTGCAAAGCGGGATCCTGAGTTTTCTCGATCGCGCGCAGGCCGGCGAAGTCCACCGCGCGCTCGTATTCCTCTTGCGTGGCGCACACGATCGCCACGTAAGACTTGCCCTGCTGGCCGCCGGTCAAGGTGTCCGTCATCAGACGGGCCGCGGCGTCCAGAGTCTGGGCGTACTGCCCTGCGCCCGAGTCCGAAGTCAGCACCGTGACGGCGGAGGTGTTGGCGCTCACCGCGAAGCTGTAGAGGTATTTCTTCTTGTCGGCGTCCCAGGCGAAGGCGCGCCAGGCCTCGAGGGTGGCGCGGGTTTCCGCGGCGATGGGAGGCGGCAGATCCTTTTCCCCCGCAGCTTCGCCGGTGGCCGGCAGTCGATACTTCTGCTCGCCGACCTGCACCTCCAGAGGTTCCTGCAGCGGGAACGTTGGCGCCACGAGGCCGGCAAGGATGAAATTCAGCATCAAAGGGATAGCCACGTGCTGTATACGCAGGATGCATCCGCCGATTGCATGGAATTCCGGTGAAATTCCAGCGCCGATGCCAGCCTACACTGCGAGCCGCGTCGCTCCTTCTGACCGACCCCCCATTTTCCACTCGGCCCGATGCGTGAACTCGAATCTCCCCTTCGCCTGCTCCTGACCATCGGCATCGGCGCGGCGGCCTTCATGGGCGCCTTCCGCACCCTCCCCACCGACACGCCGCGGCCGTCGCCGATCGCCGCTCCGCCGCCGGTGTTCCACGCCAATTTCACAGGCATCGTCGCGCATCCCGGCGAGGATCCGATCGGCCTGCTGGAGGCGGCGCTTGCGGACGAGAATTTCATAGATCGGCACAAGGATGCCAAACTGACTTCGCCGATCGAGACCGTGGCCCGCGTCGTCATCGTCGCGCTGCCGGGCTCGAGCGCCCCCGACCTGATCGAGTACCGCCGCCGCACCCGCTTCGCGATCCACCGCGCCGCGCTGGATCGGAATTTCAGCATGGCGAACGCTGAACTGCTGTCGGTAGGGCATTTTCTGCCAGCGGAAGCAACGGTCGCCAAGCCCTTCCTCTACGAGATCATTCACAGCGCCCGCGCGGCGGGCGCCGTCGGCGAGGTCGCCAAGGACGGCGTGCTCGTGTGGGTCCGCTACGAAGACTTCGGGGAGGCGCCGCTCCAGGCGTTGCGCGCGCTGGCCGGCCGCTTCCAGGTCGCCGCGTCCGCGACGCCGCAGGTTTTCCTGATCGGCCCGCCCTATTCCGATCACCTGCTGGGCTTCGCGCGCGCAGCGGCGCAGGAATGGATGAAGGCCGGCGCCGATGCCGCGCCTTGGCTGCAAGTAGTTTCACCCTGGGCCACGGTGTCGCCGGAAGTGATCCTCGAGACTGCCACGGCGCGCCTGCCCAAGGAGCAGACTCCACCCGCCGACCTCGGCCAACTGCTCCGCCGCCTTGGCCTCCTGTGGACGCCGGTGGCCTCCTCCGACGGCACCCTGATCGAGCTCCTCAAGGCGGAATTGGCCGCGCGGGTACTGCCGGCCCGGCGCGGCACAGACGCGAATCCCGACGGCGGCGAGCGGTCCGGGCCAATCCGCCTCCTGCTGATTCACGAAGGTTCCAGCAGTTACGGCCAGTACTGGGGCGACGCGAACAATTGGCAGAATGCGTGCGAACCCGCGTTGCGGGCGCAACTCGATGCCTGGGGCGCCGAGAGCGCCGACTTCGAGGTGGTCGGGACCGTGCAGTTCGAGCGCGGACTCGACGGCGGCGGCGCCATGCGCGCGACCGCGCCCTCCGCGGCCAACGATCCGCTCGGCACCGATCAACTCGACTACTACCTGCGCCGCCTCGAGCTCGTGAATCGCGGCCACAGCCTCTTTCCCTCGCGCGAAGAGCCGCACGCAGTCGGCGTCTTCGCCACCGACATCTACGACAAACTGCTGCTCATCCGCATCCTCAACGCGGCTTTTCCGCGCGCAGTGCTCTTCACCACGGACTTCGACGAGCGCCTGAGCCTGCGCTCCGAACTGCCGCATACGCGCAACCTGATCGTCGCTTCGCAGTACGGACCCCTCGGCGTGCAAGCGCCGCTCACCAGCCGCGCGGCATCCGCGCAGTCCTGGCGCTGGCGCGACTGGCTGCAAGAATCCACTTATCTGGCGGCTGAGGCGACGATGGCGCAGTGGAAGCCGGGCGCCGACTTCCCCTTCCTGCGCCTCTACGAGGTCGGCAACCGGGGCGTCGTACCCCTGCGCTTCCGTCCGGCGTCCGCCGCCGACCCCGCGGCGGAAGTCAATCAACGCAGCGACGACCGCTTCCAGTTTCTCTTCGTCACCGTGGCGTTGATTCTCGCCACCTGGGCGCTCGCCCTGCGCGTTTACGCGTCCATGGCCAAACTGAAGCACCGGAGCCCGCGCCAGATTCTGCGCGACCGGCTCATCGTGTGCGCCATCGCGCTGATGGGCACGGCGGCCTTCCTGGTCTCTCACTGGGTGATCGGACGTTCGCTGACCGAGCCTTACACCGAGCCCTTCGCCTGGCGCGACGGAGTCAGCGTCTGGCCGACGCTGACGATTCGCCTCTTCGCGACGGTGCTCCTGCTCTACGGCCTGGTGCTGGCCTGGGTCCACGGCAAACTCGCCGGCCTGACGCCTTCTCTGACTTCATCCGTCGGCATCGCGCTGCTCTTCACCGGCATCTACGGCGGCTTCACGCTGTGGGTGCAGCGCTACGGCGGCTTCCCGGTGCCGCCGACGCGGGGCATCGTCTCGGACATCTGGCTGAAGGCTTCCACGTATCTGGGCGTCATGGTCCTGGCCTTCCTCATCTTCCTGGCCGGCCGGTACACGCAGCTGGCGTGGCGGCGCATCGTGCAATTCCGCCGCCAATGGGAATTGGGCATCGCCGAGGGTGCGCCGGGCTGGACGCGGCGCTTCGTCGAGGAACTCGACGAGATGGGCCGCATGTCCGCCTACGTGACGCGCGCGGTGTGGATTCCCGCGACCGCCTTCGGACTGCTGTTTCTGGCGCGCTGGCGCGCCCTCGACGATTTCCAGTGGAACACCTGGATCGTGCTGTCCATCCTGGTGCCGGCCATGTTCTTGCTGGGCTATCTGGTGTTCCTGCGCGTGCATGCCGCGCAGACGCGCCGCTACCTGCTCAGCACGATCAGCCTGTGCGGCTGCGCGAAGGCGGCCGACGGCGCGGCGCGCGACGAGCTGAGCGGAGCCAAGGATCTGCTGACGGACTACAAGCGCGGCGCCTTCCGGCCCCTGAGCGAAGATCCGATCATCGCCGCCATCCTGATTCCGCTCACCATGCTCGGCGGCAGCGGCTGGCTCGGCAGCATGGGCGTCTTCATGGGCTGAGCCCGCCGGCGGCGGCGGCGCGCCGCATCTAGGGCAGAACCGGCGCGCTGACGGCGCCCGATTTGACGGACGCGGCGCCGCCGGGGCCGCGGCGGACCACGGCCTGGAAGTGCATCGTGATCAGCGGCGCGCCGGGCGGCACGTTGAGTTGCAGCGTGGCGGTGCCGGCGGCGTTGGCGACGGCGGAGCCCAGATTCATCACCGGGGCCAGCAAGTCCACGCAGAGTCCGCCGAGGACCGGCGGGCAGACGCCGGCTCCCAGGCCGCGCGCGCTGGCGAGGAAGATGACGCTTTCCTGGAACTGCGCGTTGACCGCGCTCAGGTTGGCGGTCTGGCCGCGTTGCAGCGGACTGACGGTCAGGCTGAGAGCGTCGGACAAGGGCGCGCAGGCGGAGAATTCGGAACTGTCGCCGCTGAGCAGATCGGCGGCGGTGGCGGTGAGCGTCCAGCCGGCCGGAACGGGCAGAGCGGATGTCAGACTGAAAGAACCGCTGCCGGCGGCGTCGGTGTTCAGATTGACGGCGCCCAGGAACAACTCGCCCTCGCCGTGCCCGGAGGCGTCGCACGAAGAGTTGGCAAACAGCTCGATGCGATAGGCGCGATTGGGCGCGCTGTCGAGAGTGCCGCGCGCGGTGGCGCCGCCGCCGGAGCGGAAGGCCTCGGTGATGACCGGGAAATTCTGCAGGCCGTTGCCGCCGGAGTCGAGGTCGAGCGGATCGTTCGGCGTCACGCCGGTCTGGAAGAGCGGAGTGATCAGGTCGATGCCGATGCCTTGATTGTCGTGCAGGGAGTTGCCCGCGATGCGCACTCCGGAGAAGGTGTGCGCCACGCCGATGGCGGCGTCCAGCATGCCGGCGATCTCGTTGCCCTCCCCCGCGCCGGGCCCGCCGATGAGCACGTCGCGCACCGGTCCGCGGTAGTAGTTGACCATCGCAATGCCGTTCGTGCTGGGCAGCAGCGGCTGGTCGTTGGCGTCGAGCCCGATCGTATTGCCCACGATGGTGACGCCGGCGCCCTCGCCGTAGACGCTGATGGCCACGCCGTTCTTGCCGGTGTAGTGCGGCCCGATGCCGTGCCCCAGAATGCCCGCGATGCGGTTGTTGCGGATCACGGTGTCGTAATTCTCGCCGTCCAGTGAGACGCCCAGAGTCGTGGCCAAGTGCCCCTGCTGCAGACCGTCCGGCGTCATGCCGATCTGGTTGTTCTCGATCAGAGTTCCCGTGGCGTCGAAAATCTGCACCGCGAATCCCCCGGGGACGCCTTCGCTGTTCCAGGTGCCCTGTCCCATGATGACGTTCCGCTCGGCCGGCGTCGGACCGCCGATCCGGTTGTTGGCCGCCGCCTGCCCGCCGGCCGCCCAGCCCAGCACCCGCACGCGGAGCACCGTGTTGCCGATCACGACGTTGTCGTGCGCGCGGTCGATCTCGATCGTGCCGCCGGTGTTGCCCTCGCCCGGGAGCGTGCCGCCGATCAGATTGTCAAAGGAATCGAAGACCTCGATGCCGGAATTGGTGTTGCCCTGAATGAAGTTGGCGGATCCGCCGACCAGGTGAATGCTGGAATTGTCAAATCCATAAAATCCGGCGCCGACGTTGTCCAGCAGGTAGGTCTCGTGCCAGATCACCACCTCGCCCCCCTCCAGATGCGTGTCTCCGGTGAAGGCGGTCTGGGTGCGGGCGTCGAGAATGACGGTGTCGAAGAGGCTCAGCCCCAGGAAGGGCTTGAGCACCGCGCGGCCCGGGAAGAGCCACTGGTAGTCCCACTCGCTCTGCGGGACGTGGAAACCGATGGTCTGCACGCCGACGGTGTTGTCGGAGGCCATGCCGGCCTCCCGCAGCGAGATTCTGCCGTCCGGTCCGGGCAGATCGGCCACCTGATGGGCGCCGCCGAAGTCCACGTCGTCCCGCGCCGTGTCCACGAAGATGGTCTGGGCGCCCAGCGCCGGGGCGAGGCCCGACAGCGCGAGGATCAGGGCGGCGAGGGCGGTGCGGCGGGGAGTGCGCATGAGGGGTCAACCTCAACAGCGCACGACGCCGGCCGATCCCCTCAGGGCGGCAGTCTCCCCTATTCCTTCTTCACCTTCTCGAAGGCGGCGCGCTCCAGGTCGTAGGGCGTGATGCCGGTTTCCTTCTTGAAGACGGCATCGAAGTCCTCGGTCGCGCCGGGCAGGGCGTTCAACAAGCGCGACAGCGCCGCGCCCTTCTCCATGCCGGCGAGTTCGCCGGCGACCACCGTGAACAGGGCGCGCTGGATCAGCGCCAGGTCGTAGCCGACGCCCTTGGTGAGCAGGACGCTGAGATCTTGCCCGGTGTAGGGACCGAAGTGCAGATAACCCTTCTCTTCGAAGCCGCCTTGATCGCGGAAGTTGAAGAACACCACTTCCTCGCCCGAGCGGGCGGCCTTGCGCTGCGGGTCGGAGGCGTCGCGGTCGGACAGCAGGCCGTAGGCGGCCTTCTTGCGCTCCTCCAGGAAGCGCAGCAACTCCTTCTCCGTCAACGTTCCCCGCAGCGCGGAGAGGTTGGGCGGAAATTGACCGCCGTTCGACTGGCCGCCGGGCACGAAGGCCTGGCGGGGCGGCGTCACGTCGCCGACGGAATCGGCGCCGAGGCGTCCACCCATGTTGCCGTACTGGCTGAGCACTCCTTCGAAGCCCAGGCCCAGCGCCAGCCAGTTCGGGATGGTGGCAGTTTGCTGGCTGACCAGGGCGACGAGCGCGTCGTAGGTGAGCGTGTGACGCGCGAGGATGGGATCGAGATCCTGGGACGGTTCGGTCCAGCGCTCGGTGGCGCCCTCGCCGGTCTCCCCTTCCTTCATGCAAAGAATCTGCACGCGGCCCTTGCCTGCGGAGGAGCCGAAGTAGCAGTGCATCCAGCCGGTGATGGACGGCGCGTGAAAGACGCCCGTGAGCGTGGGTTCAACCAGGCCGGCGACGCAGAGGTATTCGATCAACTCCTTGCGCGTCGCCACCACGAGCATCGGCACGGGCGGCACCGGCTGCCCGTTCAGGGTCGGCTTCAGCAGCTGGTTCTGGAGCAGGGCGTTGAATTTGTCAACGATGGCCTGCTCGCGTTTGTTGACGTCTTTCCCGAGGAGGTCGGCGAGGGTGAGGGGCTGATTGAGGCGGGACAGGTCGAAGTCCTTCTCGAACTCGATCATGCCGGTCAGATCAGCGAGTTCCTTCTCCTCGAGCCCCATCGCGCCTTCGACCCGCGACCATTGCCCCATTTGGGAGAGCGCGCGGAGGATGGCCGGCACGGCCAGGCCCAGCGTGTCGGCGGCCGCGGGGTAAGCCTTCTCGCGCACTTTTTTGTCCTTGAAGCCTTCCCGCGGCAGGTAAAGCGTCACTGGCCCGAAGACCAGGGTGGCGCAGTCCTTGCTCATCAGTTCGTAGAAACTGTCCGGAGTCAAGGAGGCCGGATCCATGCCGTTGCGCGTCAGCAGATCCTGACCGGCCTTCACGTAGTCGAGCGGGTCGCCGGTCGGGCTTAGGGCGCTCGGCTCGGCCGGCAGCGCGGCCAGTCCGAGGGCCAGGACGGAACTGAGAAGAATGGGTCGAAGATTTCCAGGAAGGGCGGAGGTCGACATAGGTCCAAGGGTGGCTACGAGCCGCTCCGGCAGGCGCTAGTGCATCCGCGGGAATCGGATCGTGAAAGAACGGATAGGGCCGGCCGCGCCGAGAGTTACGCTGTCTCGTCCGATCCTGGGCGCCGATGGTAGGCTCCCTCCAGCAAGCCATGCCCACCCACGGACCCAGCCGCCGCCAATTCCTGCACGGAGTCTCCAGCGCAGGCGCCTTGATCGGTCTCACGAAGATGGCCCGGGGCCTGGGCCAGGAGCCCGCGGCGGGCGCGCCGGCCCAGGATCAGCCGAAAATCGAGCACCGGCGCTTCGGCAAGACCGACATGAACGTCGCGATTCTTGGCTTCGGCGGCGCGGAAATCGGCTACGAGGGCGCCGAGCAGGCCACGGTGGACAAGCTGCTGGGTGCGGCCCTCGACGCCGGGCTGAACGTCGTGGACACGGCCGAGTGCTACGCCGACTCGGAGGAGAAGATCGGCGCGGCGATCGGGCAGCGGCGCAAGGACTTCTACCTCTTCACCAAGGTCGGCCACGTCGCCGCCAACGGCGAGCGCGGCAGCGCCTGGGACAAGGCCGGCATCACGGCCTCCTTGGAGCGCAGCCTGCAGCGCCTGAAGACCGACGCCGTGGACCTCTTCCAGCTGCACTCCTGCTCCCTGGACGAACTCAAGAAGGGCGAGTGCATCGCGGCCCTCGAGGAACTCAAGAAGGCCGGCAAGACGCGGTACATCGGCTACAGCGGCGACTCCAAGACGGCGCAGTATGCGATCGAGAGCGGCCGCTTCGACGCGCTGCAAACGTCCATCAACTTCGCCGATCAGGAGTGCATCGAGTTGACGCTGCCCCTGGCGCAGAAGAAGGGCATGGGCGTGATCGCCAAGCGCCCGATCGCGAACGCCGCTTGGCGCTACGACGCGCTGCCCGAAAACGGCTACCACCAGGAGTACTGGCGCCGCCTGCAGGAGCTGAAGTACGAGTTCGCGACCGGCGAGGCGCTCGCGCGCACGGACGCCGAGGGCCCGGCGGGCATCGCGATGCGCTTCACGGCGATGCAGCCCGGCGTGCACGTCCTGATCGTCGGCACGACCAAGCCCGAGCGCTGGAAGCAGAACGCCGACCTGCTGCGCGCCGGATCGCTGCCGAAGGAATTCGAGGCCGCGATCCGCGCGCAGTGGAAAGCTGTGGCGAAGCCGGAGTGGATCGGGCAGACCTGAGCGGCGGCGGATCGGACCGGCCCTCGATGCAAAGACTGCCGGGACTCGCACTCTCGCTCGCGGTGGCGCTGGCCGCGATCGGGCTGCACCAACTCCTGCCCGCGCGGCTCGGAGCCGCCGGCGGGCCCGTGCTGATCGCAGTGCTGCTGGGCCTCGTGGCGGGCAACGCTCTCCCGCTTCCCGCAGCCCTGACGCCCGGAATCCGCTGCGCCTATGGCGAACTGCTGCGCCTGGCGATCGTGCTGCTCGGCGCGTCGCTGTCGCTGCAGGCCGTCGCCGCGATCGGCCTCAAAGCTCTGTCCATGGTGGTGCTGCTGATGGCGCTGGCGCTTGCCACCGCGCATGCGCTGGGCCGCCTGCTCGGTGTGCCGGGCAAGCTGGCAAGCCTGCTCGGCGTCGGAGCGGCGGTCTGCGGCAACACCGCCATCTCGGCGACGGGCCCGGCCATCGGCGCCTCCGACCGCGATCTCACGGTGGCGATCGCCGTCAACACTCTGTTCGGCACGATTGCGGTCTTCCTCTATCCCCTGCTCGGGCGGGCGCTCGGTTTCGACGACGCGGTCTTCGGCACTTGGGTGGGCAGCGCCGTGAACGACACTTCGCAGGTGGTGGCCACCGGCTTCGCCTACAGTGAGCCGGCGGGGCAAGTCGCCACGACCGTCAAACTCACGCGCAACGCGCTGATGGCCTTCGTGATCGTCGGCATGACGTTCGCCCACCGCAGCGAGTCCGCGCGTCAATTGCCATTCTGGCCCATGCTTCGCCGCAGCATTCCGGGTTTCGTGCTGGGATTCCTCGCGCTGGCGCTGCTCAATTCACTGGGCTTCATCGCCTGGCTGAGCGGACTCGCCGGACGCCCCCTCGACGCCGATCTCCAGGCGACGGCGAAATTCCTGACGGTGGTCGCGCTGGCGGGCGTCGGCCTGGCGACGAAGTTCTCCATGATGCGCGAGACCGGGCTCCGGCCGGTGCTGCTCGGCCTGGCGACGGCGCTCGTGGTGTCGCTGAGCAGCCTGGCCCTGATCCATTTCCTGGGTCCCGCGAAGCTGGCTTGAAGCCGACTGCGCGCCGCTTTGACGGGCCGGCGTTGACGTTCTACATTGCTTTCTCCACTTGACACGACGAAGGAGCCGACCTTGAACGATTCCGTCCTTGCCCGACTTCTGCCACGGCTCATGCTCTGCGCATGCGGCACGGTCTTCGCGCCCGGCGCGATCGGCCAGACGCCCCCGGAGGCGGACGCCGCGCGCGCCACGATGAAAGCCGTGCGCATGCACGGCGGCGGCGCCGCTGCGGACGTGCTGAAGTACGAAGACGCGCCGATTCCCGTTCCCGCTGAGGATGAAATGCTCGTGCGCGTGATCGCGGCGGGCGTCAACCCGGTGGACTACAAGATCCGCTCCGGATCCCCGCGATCCACGGCGGAGAAGCCCGCGAAGCCGGCCATCCTCGGCTACGACGTCGCCGGCGTGGTGGAGAAGGCAGGCTCGAAGGTGACGCGCTTCAAGACGGGCGACGCCGTCTTCGCCTACGTGTCCCTGCAGCGCGGCGGCGGGTACGCGCAGTACGCGATCGTGAAGGAAACCGAAGCGGCGCCCAAGCCCAAGTCTCTGACCTTCGCCGAGGCCGCGGCCGTGCCGCTGGCCGCGCTCACTGCGTGGCAGGCCCTGAATGACGTCGGCGGCATGCAGACCGGGCAGAGCGTGTTGATTCACGGCGGATCGGGCGGAGTCGGCGCTTTTGCGGTGCAGATTGCGCATGCCAAGGGCGCAAAGGTCTACGCCACTGCCTCCACCGCCAATCAGGAATTCCTCAAGCAGCTCGGCTGCGACGTGCCGATTGACTACAGCACGCAGAAGTTCGAGGACGTGGCGCAAGAAATCGACGTCGTGCTCGAATCCATCGGCGGCGCCAACACGGCCCGCTCGTTCGCCACGCTCAAGAAGGGCGGCATCCTCATTTCGATCGTCGGCCAGCCCGACCAGAAGGTGGCGCAGGAGATGGGCGTGCGAGCTGCCGGCATGCTGGTCAAGCCCGATGCGCAGCAACTGGCGCAGATCGGCGCGCTGATCGACGCGGGCCGGATCAAGGTGACCGTGAGCGCGACGCTGCCGCTGCAGGACGCGGTCAAGGCGCACCAGATGATCGAAACCGGCCACACGCGGGGCAAAATCGTGCTGCAGGTGGCGGAGGAGCCCAAGGCGGTGACGCCCAAGGATTGAGCCTCATCCCATGCAGTGCGTCTTCCTGCTCTTCGCGCTCGCCTCCGCCCCACAGACGGTTCAGGCCGCCGAGCGCCCGAACATTCTCTTCATCATGAGCGATGACCACGCGCAGTCTGCGCTGTCCTGCTACGGGTCGGAGCTCAACTCGACGCCTCATCTCGATCGGCTCGCGCGCGAAGGAGTGCGTTTTGCCAACGCCTTCGTCACCAATTCGATCTGCACGCCGAGCCGGGCTTCGATTCTTACTGGCAAGTACAGCCACCTGAACGGCGTGCCGGTGTTCAATCGCTTCGACGGCTCCCAGCCCACGGTGGCCAAAATGCTCCAGGCCGCCGGCTACCACACCGGGATGATCGGCAAGTGGCACCTCGGCAGCGATCCGACGGGCTTCGACACTTGGACGGTTCTACCGGGTCAAGGCGTTTACGAGAACCCGTCCTTTCTGACGCCCGCCGGGCGCATCGAGACGAACGGTTACGTGACCGAAGTCATCACCGACATGGGTCTCGATTTTCTGCGCACGCGGCCTCAGGACCGGCCGTTCTTTCTGATGCTGCATCACAAAGCGCCGCATCGCGCCTGGATCCCGGACGCGAAGAACCGCGAGCGCTTCCGCGACCAAGATTTCGCCGAGCCCGCGACCTTTGACGATGACTATGCGACGCGCCCCGCGGCTCTACCCGAGAACCGCCAAACCATCGCGCGCGACCTCACGCGGCGCGACCTCAAACTCGTGCCGCCGGCCGGACTGGACGCGCAGGCGCGCGAAGCCTGGCTCGACGTGGCGCCGGAAGAGGTCGAGATCACGCGGCCGGATGGCACCAAGGCCGTGCTGCGCGGCCAGGAACTGACGCACTGGAAGTACCAGCGCTACCTGCAGGACTATCTGGCCTGCGTGCAGGGCGTCGACGACGGAGTCGGGCGCATTCTCGACTACCTTGACGAGAGCGGTCTCGCGAAGAACACCGTCGTCTTCTACACCTCGGACAACGGATTTTTCCTCGGCGAACACGGCCTGTACGACAAGCGCTTCATGTACGAGCCCTCGCTGCGAGTGCCGCTGCTCGTGCGTGGGCCCGGCATCGCGAAGCCTGGCACCGTGGTGGAACCGTTCGCGCTCAACGTCGACTATGCGCCGACTTTTCTCGCGCTCGCCGGCGCCGAGATTCCCGCCGATATCCAGGGCCGGAGCCTGATGCCCATCCTGGCCGGTCAGCCGCCAGCCGACTGGCGCGCTTCCTTCTACTACCGCTACTACCACGATCCCGGCGACCACAACACGCGCGCGCACTACGGCCTGCGCACTCGGACCCACAAAATCATCTACTACTGGAAGAAGGACGCCTGGGAGCTCTTCGATTTGCGCGCCGATACGGATGAAATCCTGAACCTTGCCGGCGATCCCGCCCACCGCAAGACGCTGGAGTCCATGCGCGCCGAGTTACTGCGCGCCAAGCAGGCCGTGGGCGACGACGACCCATTCGCGAACGAGTAGCGGCTCCGCCCTTCTCTAGGCGAAGAAGCCCTCGAGCGGTCCTTCGCTGTCCGCGAAGGACTCGGCTTCGACGCCGAGCGCGTGCAGCATGCTCAAGAGCAGGTTCGCGAAGGGCAGGTCGTCCTCGCCGAGTCGGCGCTTCACGTCCGTCAACGATGCGCCGGTGAGCGCCTCGTTCTGGCTCTCGAGCATCGCGGTGCGGCTGAAGCGGGTGTAGTGGCCGAGGCGCACCCCCATCGCGCGGCCGCCGGCGAGCAGCGTCGGGTAGTTGCGCGCATTGTGCGTGGTGGTGCATGCGCTGCCGTAGAGCACCATCGTGCTGTCCAGCAGCGGGCCGTGCTCGTCGCGGGTTTCGGCGAGCCGCTTCAGCAAGTGAGAGAAGTTCTGCGCGTACCAGCGGTCGTAGGGTCCCCACTGATCCCAGTGGCCTTCGTGGGTGTCATGGCTGATGGTGTGATGCCCGCGTTCCACGCCGACCGCGAGGCGCGGCCAGTTCTCGCCGACGCCCAGCCCGTCTTCGCGCGCAAGCATGTAGGTCATGACGCGCGTGAGGTCGAGCTGCAGGCCGAGCACCATCAGGTCGTACATGGCCTGTTGATAGCCGGCGGGATCGGCGGCCGCGGCAGCGTCGAAGGCGACGTGCCCGGCGTCGAACTCGGGAATCGGAGTGTCCAGCCAAGACTCGTTGCGGCGGATCTGCTCTTCCAGCTCGGAGATCGAACTCATCAGCTCCTCGAGCTTGCGCCGGTCGTTCTCGCCGAGGCGCAACTCCAGGCTCTTGGCTTCTTCGTGCATCAGGTCCACGACCTTCTTGCCCTCCTGGATCGCCTTGCGGCGATCCTGGGTGGTGCCGCCGCCGCCCGGCGCGAAGGAGCGCTCGAAGATTGCGCGTTGCCGATGCTCGGCAGGAATGGGCTGGCCCTGCCCGTCGAAGGAAAGCGTGCAGACGCGCGACTTGTAGCCGACGCCGCCGTCGGAACTGAACACGAAGGACGGGTAGCGCGTGTGCTTCTTGAGTTCGAGCGCGGCGACCTGATCCACCGAGATCAGGTTTTGATAGAGACCGCCGCGCAGATCGCCGGAGGTCAGCCAGGTGTCGCCGGCGAGGTGGCCGAGCAGTTCGCGGCTCTTCGGGTGGCTCAAGCCGCCGTAGATCGCGATCTCGTTGCGGAAGGGCTCGAGCGGCTCAAGCACTTGGGTGAAGCGAAAGTCGCGGCCCGCGCCTTCAGGGAACCAGCGCCAGTGGCGGTTCTTCGCGTCGTTCTCCTCAGGCAGGCTGCAGCCGTTCGGGAAGTACAGGAACAGCGCGCGGCGCGCCGGCGGCGCAGGATTGCGCAGCAGGCGCGTGGCCGGCTCCATCGCCTCCAAGTAGGGAAGCGCGCAGGCCACCCCCATGCCGCGGAGGAAAGTGCGCCGGTCGAGGTGCCAGGACTTGCGCGCCATGACGATCCCAGGATACCCGCTAGCGATCCCGGAACGAGGGCGACTGCACGATTTCGCGCACTGCAGCCCGGAGCGTCCCACCCTCAGCCGCCACGCGCGCGGCGATCCCGGCCAGTTCCGCATCGTCGGCAAAATCCGGATCGCGCCCCACCGCGTAGGCGAAGAGATGCTCGATTACGGCGGCCGCGACCTGATCCCGCGCCTTCCCGAGCAGATAGGCGCGGAGGCCGTCGGCGCCGTCCACTTCCGTGCCGTCGGGCAGCACGGTGCGGGCGTCCACCGGACGGCCCTTGCGCACGGCCTCGCGCAGTCCGACCGCGTTGTAGCCTTCGAGCGCAATGCCGTAGGGATCGAAGCCCGCGTGACAGTCGTGGCAGGAAGGATTGTCACGGTGCTGCTCTAGACGCTCCTTCAACGTCATATTCTCGAAGTTCGGGACGGTTGGATCGAGCGCGGGCACGTTGGGCGGCGGCGGCTTGGGCGCCTGGCCGAGCAGCTTCTCCTTCACCCACACCGCGCGCTTGATCGGGTGCGGCTCCTCGCCGTCGCTGTGGCCGGCCAGGAAGGCGCCCTGGCCGATCAGGCCGCCGCGCCCGCTGCCCGGCGGCAGCGGCACGGGCCGGAAGTCCACGCCCTCCACGCCGTCCAGGCCGTAGAACTCGGCGAGGTTCTGGTTGAGCATCGCGAAATCGGAGTCCACCAGGGTGCTGAGGGGCAGGTTCTGGCGCAGCACGTGCGCGACGAAGCGCCAGGTCTCCTCGGCGAGATCCTGCTTCACGAAGCGGGTGAACTCCGGGAAGCGGTTGGGGTTGATGGTGACGGTGTCGAGGCGATCCATGCGCAGCCACTCGCGCGTGAAGGCGCGCACGAAGGCCTCGCTGCGCGGATCATCGAGCAGGCGCGCGGTCTGCGCGTCGAGTTGCTCCCGCAGCCGGCCGGCGCGCGCCAGCTCCGCGAGTTCCGCGTCGGGCGGCGCGTTCCACAGGAAATAGGCCAGGCGCGTCGCGAGCGCGTCTTCGGTGATGCGGCCTGCCCCGTCGCGCGCGTCTTCGGGCTCGATCAGGAACAAGAAACTCGGCGAGCAGAGGGCCGCGACCAAGGTTTCTCGCACGCTGTGCTCGTAGAGGTCGTACTGCGCGCGGCCGGAGCGCCAGGCGCTCAAGTAGCGCTCGATCTCGGCCTCCGCGACCGGGCGGCGGAAGGCGCGCGGCAGGAAGCGCTGCAGGATCTCGCGGGTGTAAGCCTCCTCGTCGCTGCGCCGCGGCGAGTCGTGGAAGATCCGCGCGCGCGACGCCGGCGGCCATGCCGCGTAGTACGGCGCCTCGAACTCGAGCGATTCGATCAGCAGCGGCGGGCCCGGATCGTCGCTCCGCTTGACCAGGTGGTCGTTCCACACGCCGAGCACCATGATCCCGGAGAGTTCTTCCTTGTCCCCGGAGTCCGGCTCCGGGATCGGCAAGTTCTCGAGGCGGCCGTGGAACTCGTAGGTCGCGGCGGCGCCGAGCGGCGCGTCCACGGTGCGCGGCGCGTCGAAACAGGCGTAGTCCATGCCGTCGTCGGTGCGCGTGCCGATGAAGGCGCGCAGCGCGGGCAGTTCGGCGGATTGCTCGGCCGCGGCTTGGGCTTCGAGCCGCGTGACCACCGGGTGATCGCTCGGCAGCGGCGTCAGCACCAAGTGACTGAAGCCGACGAAGAAAGGACCGCCGAGCGTGATCGTGCGGCGGCCCGCGTTGAGGAATCCTGCGCCCAGCGGAGTCACCGCGTAGCCGCGCTCGATCGCCTCCGTGCTGCACTGCGGGCGCGAATCGAGCCGCAGGGCGTCCACGCTCAGGCGCACCGAGCCCATCGCGTTCGGCGGCAGCGCCGGGTGCACGAGATCGAACTGCCAGTAGCCGGCCGGGAGGTCGACGGCGAAGCGCGCGGCGCTCTCGGCCGGGAAGTTCTCGGCAAGCAGCACGCCGGCCTCGAAGCGCAGGTTCTGGCGCGCCGAGGAGCGTTCGGCGAGCAGCACGCGCGCGCCCGGCGGCGCGTCCACGGAGTACGGCGCCGGCTCGTACACGGTGCCGTCGTGGATCAGGCGGTGATAACTCGCGAAGCCCCCTTGATCATTGACGATCTTGAAGACCAGATCGTTGCGCCCGGCCGCGAGCGGCACGCTCACGAAGTCCTGGTCGGGCGCCACGCCGCGCTGCACGTCGCGCGTAAGCACGGCCTCGCCGTTCACCCAGATCCAGCATGCGTCGTCGCTGCCGACCGCGATTTCCATCGTGCGCGGACTGGGCGCGTGGATCGTGCGCGCCAGGATCACGACGCCGCAATCCAGCACGTAGTTCTGGATCTCCCCGTCGATCTCGCCGGCAAGGCGCCAGCGCGTGACTCCGTCATGCAGCGGCCCTGCGAAGTCCACGAAGGGCGCGTCCACGTACACGGTGCTGCGCGCTGCGGCGCCGGAGGCGGCGGGGATCGGACCGGCCAAGTGCCAGGGTCCCAGCACGGTCGCTGCGCGCTCGAGCGCCTCGGCCGTGCTCGGCGCGCCGCCCTCTGCGCGCGGCACGACGGCAATTCGCGGCCGCGGCTCATCCAAACTGACGAGCAGTTCCTTGCGGTTCGTGACCAAGTAACCGCGCGAGGCGCGCACGCGCAGCACGAAGTCGCCGCGCTGCGGGAACACGCGCTGCATCTCGAGCTTCATGTTCGGCGACGGCCCCTGCCAAGAGCCCGGCGCGACTTCCTTGTGCGGCAGCGCCCCGTAGAGCAGCACGCCTTCCGGCACCACGTGGAATCGGTCCAGCGAGGATCCGCGCAGGCCGACGGTCACCTTGCGCTGCACGCGCGCGATCTCGGCGCGCGCAGCGGCATCGGCGGGCTGGAGGGCGCGGCCGTCCGCGTCGCGCAGTTCCACGCGGAAGTCGTCGGGATCGAGCGGCACGGCTTGGTAGCCGCCGGTGCGCGCGCCGACGTGGCCGATGCCGACGCCGTCACCGAAGCGCACGTAGTAGCGCGCCGGCGCCGGTCGCGGACCGAGCGCCATCGCCTGATCGAGCGCATCGCGCGCGATGCTTTGGTAGTACTCCAGGTGCAGCGAGGAGGCGCGCAGCACCTCGGCGTTGTTCGAGAAACCGGTCTTCGACTTGCCGTCCTCGGGCAGGCGGCGGCCGAAGTCGAGGGACAGCCCGAGCAGTTCTTGGAGCGAGCGCGTGTATTGCTCGCGGCTCAGGCGGCGCATCACGGTGCGACGGGTCGCGGCGCGCGCGGCGCTGGCCGCCTCCAACTCGGCGCCGATCCAGGCCACCAGCCGCGCGCGCTCCTCGGTGCTGGGCAGGACGTCGGTGTCGTCCGGCGGAGGCATCTCCTCGAACTCGATCATGTCGAGCGCCTCGGACCAGGTCTCGGCGTCGGCGCCGGAGAGCATGTCGGGGTCCACCTCGTCGAAGCGGATGCCGGCCTTGCTCTTGTCCGGCCCGTGGCATTCAAAGCAGTACTTCTGCAGCAGCGGCCGGATCTCTTGCTGCCAGGCGTCGGGATCCTGCGGCGCCGCTGCCGCAATCAAGCCCGCGAGCGCGGCCGGAGCGACGAACACGCCGAGACGCTTCCATCCGGGACCTGGAGGGCAGGACACCGGCCCAGTTTAAATGCTCCGAACTCTTGGAATGAGGCCAGTAAAAATGACCGAATCTCAGTTAGCCGTCAAATCACGGGAAGGTGACATTTCCTGGCTCGTGTTCATAGAACGATGACGTTGGTGGCCACGCAGGTGGCGCCGTCCACGGCTTGAACACTCAGGCCGCAAAGTCCGGCCGTGGCGCTTAGGTGCAGAATGGCCGTGCCGCTCAAGTCCGCATCGAGAATTGCCATCCGTACAGGCGGCATGACGCAGAGAAATAGTCCTGCGCATGGCGGCATCGCACGGGTGAAATTACCGGCGGCACCGCACGCGAGGGCAACCTTGCCATGGGCTGAGGCACCCTGAACCGCGAGCTGGATCGGACCTGGGCAGGTGCCGGTCAGCGTGAGGCTGGGGTCCTTGTGACCGCGGCCATGGACGAAGACATCAAGGAAGTCATTCGTATCGCCCGGAACGAGGTTGAATGCTCGACTCTCGAACGCCACGGATCGGCCGTCCGCGGAAATGCTTGGATTCCCGGAACGCTTGTTCCCCTGGCGGCCTCCCGAGTTCACACTCACAAGTGTCGTCTCGCCCATCTGACGGTCATAAACGAAGATGTCCAACGCGTCGTTGACGTCGCCTGAGACGAGATTGGATGAGCGACTCTCGAACGCCACGAAACGGCCATCGGAGGAAATGGCTGAATCCAAGGAGATGCCGTTCCCCTCGAGGCCAGCCGAATCGACGCTCACTCGCGTCGTCTGACCCGTCTGACAGTCGCGAACGAAGACGTCATCGCTGCCGTTTGTGTCGCCCGGAACGAGGTTGGAGGAGTAGCTCGTGAAGGTCACGTAACGGCCGTCGAATGTAATGGCCGGCGAGTGCGAATACCAGTTCCCCTGAAGTCCTGCAGAATCGACGCTCACTCGCGTCGTCCGACCCGTCTGACGGTCGTGGACGAAAACGTCGTCTGCGCCGTTGGTGTCACCCGGCACGAGGTTATCTGCGTAACTGACGAACGTCACGTGACGACCATTGGAGGAAATGACGGGATCCCGCGCTCCGCCATTGCCTTGAAGGCCGCCCGTATCCACGCTCACCCGCGTTGTCTGGCCAGTCTGTCGGTCGTGAACGAAGATGTCAGAGTATCCGTTCGTGTCCCCCGGCACGAGGTTGGTTGCCTCACTCCAGAACGCCACGAAGCGGCCGTCGAAGGAAATGCTCGGATTCCAGGAGTTCCCATCCCCCTGGAGGCCTCCTGAATCCAAGCTCACTCGTGTCGTCTGGCCCGTCTGTAGGTGATGGACGTAAATGTCAGAGTGTCCGTTCGTGTCACCCGGCACGAGGTTTGTTGCGTAGCTCTGGTATGCCACGAAGCGTCCGTCGGCAGAAATGCTCGGCAAGTACGAAAAGCTGTTCCCCTGAAGGCCTGCCGAGTCCAAGCTCACCCGCATCGTTTGGCCCATCTGTCGGTCGCGGACGAAAACGTCTTGAGTGCGATTTGTATCGCCCAGCACAAGGCTGGAGGCGGTGCTGGAGAACGCCACGAAACGGCCATCCGATGAGGTGCTTGGCTCAAAACTAGGCGCATCGGCCTGCCTGCCTCCCGAATCCACGCTCACACGTTCCGTGTGCTGAGCAACGGTCGGCAAGAAGTGGATTCCTGCCACGAGAAGGAACGGAAGGAATGGAGTCATGCCCTACACCAGAGCATACACAGACTGGCCGCCGAGTTCAGCTCACCTGATCATTCGAGAGGATCCATATTGTCAAATCTAAGAGGAATCTGACGGAATTCTTCGGATTACCTTATCTCATGAGATGATTGGAACTTGGAGTGCTGATTTCTTCAGGCCGCCCTTATTCGCGATCTAGTTTGCTGCGGATGGCCTCCCTCCCCCTGCGGCAGCCAGCGGATGTGGAAGGAAAGGAAATTGGTTTTGAGCCGACTGCCCCAGGCGTGAAGATTCCGAGGTCAGTCCTTCAACTCGAAGAAGCCTTCCGGCAGCTCCACTCCGAGCTCGAAGCCAGTGAGAATGGCCTCGCTGGTGCCGAACATCGGATTGGAGAATCGGGCCTTGATGGAGAAGGGCAGAGTCATTCCGGCAACGTCGCGGAAATCGTCGTAACGCAGGCGCTGGCCGAGCATCCCGACGCCCTCGACCAGCAGCACGTTGTCCTCGCCCAGCATGCGCCCGGTCTCGGCGTCGACAAAGAAGGTGCGCGCGGGAGCCGAGGCGTCGCCGGCGCGCACCAGCAGCAGAGTCTTGCCGGCGCGCGCGAGTTGCTGAATCACCTCCAGGCGCGGATGCCAGCGCTTCCAGTCGCCGAAGCGGGCGAAATCGTGGTCCACGCGCATCTGTTCCGCCATCCGGCCTTCGACGACGGCGAGAGGCTTGGCGCGGGAAACCGTGCGGGCGGTCATTCCGTCGAAGGCTTCGTTTGCGAATTCCGCGCCGAAGGTCGAGTCCGTGCGCGCGCGATCGGGCCAGGCGACGTGAGTCGTGACGGTGCCTTTCATGTTCAGGGTGGGGAGCACGGTGTCGAAACTCTTGCGCAAGGGCCCGAGCGTTTCCAGCAAGTCGAGGCGATGAGCCGCGAGGACGCGCGCCGCCACCTCGTCCGCACTGGGCAGGTCTTCGGACGGCACGAACCGGTACTCCTGGTGGTCGCCGACGCTGAAGCCGGTGATGGCGCCGCTTGCCGAGCGATGGAAGTCGAGCGGCTGGCCTTCCTGCACGATCATCCACCGGTCGCCGCTCACGAAACTGAGAGCGACCACGGCGCGGCCGGGCACCTCCAGTGCCAGACTCTCCTGGTCGATGACGATCGCGCGGTAGTCGTCCTCCGGATTCTCCCAGTAGTAACCGAGGAACTCCTCCAAGGGAGGAGCAGGCTGTGCGGCGGCGACGGGAACGCCGAGGAAAAGTTCGCCCAGCGCCGCCTCGACGCGCGCGCCGCTCATGGTGCCGCGCGATTGCGTGAAGTAAAGCGCCATCGCGTTCTGCTCCGGGAAAGCCCACGCGTGGGTGCCGTCGGAGCCGGTGTGGCCGAAGGCGACGAGTTTGCGTTCCTCCCCCGCCGCCTCCGATCCGGTCCACAATTGCATCAAGCAGCCGTAGTCGGCGCGCAGGCCGGGCAGGCCGGTCGGACTGCCGAGTGGGTACGGGCCGGGAGTGAGGGTTTTGCGCACGAGGTCCGCGCCCAGCAAGGACTTCTCGCCGACCTTGCCGCCGTGCAGATAGAGGTCGAGGAATTTCGCGTAATCCGGGAGCGTCGAGTAGAGCCCCTGTGAGCCCAGGAAGAATGGGAAGAGCGGCGCCTGATCGGTGCTCCAGAAGCGCGTCCAATGGCCGGACGAGCCAACGTATTTGCTGCACCCGCGCTCGCGCAGCGCGTGGCCCACGCTCATCAGCGTGGCCGTGTCGCGCATGCCGAGAGGATCGAGCAGGCGCTTTTGCACGAAGTCGGCGGCCGGAACGCCGCTGACGACTTCCATCAGGGCGGTGAGCGTGTCGGTGCCCTGGTCGCTGTAGTTGAAGGCGGTGCCCGGCGCGAATTCGAGCGCATAGCCGCCCCCGAGCCGCGCGACCTCGTCGATTCCTTCGAGGTCCGTCAGCGTCTTGCTCATGATCAGGGACATGGGCAGTCCGCTGGTGTGCAGGAGCAGCTGCTCGACGGTGATGTCGCGCGTCGTGTCCGCGTCGAAGTACGGCAGGTACTGGGAGACCTTGTCGTCGAGGTGGAGCTTGGCCTCTTCGACGAGCATCAGAATCGAGGCGCCGATGAGGGGTTTGGTCATCGAGCGCACGCAGAACACGCTCCCCGTGGCCATCGGCAGTTTCGATTCGCGGTCCCGCCAGCCGTAGGCTTCGTGCAGAATCGGCTTGCCGTTCTGGATGACGAGCAACTCCGCCCCCACGATCTCCTCCTCGTCCACGAGGCTCTGCACGAGCTGGTGGAGCTTGGCGAGCGCTTCAGGCTCCTGGGCAGTGGTCCCTTGGGTCAGGGCGATGAGGAGGCTGAAGGCGGCGAAGATCATGAATGGAAGGGCAGTCTAGCGGGAAAGGGTAGGATGCGGAGCATGTCCGAAAAGAAAGGAGTGGCGAGCGCGGAGAAGGAACTTGCGAGTCATTTCGCAAAGTACGATCCGGCGACGGCCAAGTTAGGCAAAGCGTTGCGCGCGAAGTTGCGGGCGCGGCTGCCGGGCCTGTTCGAGATCGTGTACGTGTACGAGACGCAGAAGACGTTTCTCATCTCGTATTCACCGACTGAAAAAGGCTACGAGGGCGTGTGCTCGCTCGCGCTGTACCCGGGCCTGGTGAAGCTGTGCTTTGGCCAGGGCGCACAGCTGGCGAAGTCGGATCCGAACAAACTGCTGCAAGGCAGCGGCAAGACGGTGCGTCACGTCGTGCTGAACTCGGTGGCGGAGTTCGAACGCCCGGAGATTCAAGCGTTGCTGACCGCTGCGGTGAAACTCGCGAAGGTGAGTCCCGATGCCGGCGCGAAGGGCAAGGTGATCAGCAAAGTGGCGTCCCAGAGGAAGCGCGCGCGGTCATCTCGGAAGTAGTTTCGTTACACGGCACACCGATGCGCACAGGACCCATGAACTCACGACCCCTCCCCCATCTACCCGCCGTCGCCTCGCTGCTTGTCCTGGCCCTCGCTGCGTGTTCGGAAGCGGACAGTGCCGAGCGCACCGTCGCGGCGATCCACCTCGAGGACTGGCTCGACTCGGCGCAGATCGAAGGCGGCGTCGTGCGCCCTGAAAGTGTGAAGTCGCTGCGCTGGAGCTTCGAGAAAGGAGCTGCGGGGTGGCAGGCACTTCCCAACCTCTCCCCCGGCGCCACCGCGGCCGAAGTGGCCGAAGTCGCAGGCGCCTTGCAGATCCGCCTGACGGAGTCGAACCGCGCGCCCCAGGAGGATGGGGAAACACAGGGGCTCCTGGGCGGCTTGTACGTCGACGTGCCGGACTTCGACCTCGCGCAGTGGACGCACGTCCTGGTCAGGGCGCGCGTCACCGGGCCCGTCGAGTGGGTCGGCATCGGCTACGACGTGCGCAAGACGGCCGGCGCCACCCCCGACGAGCAGTGGCCGACGCGCCGGTATGGAGCAGGAACGGACGTGCAGCCTGGCGAGGAGGCTCGCCTCTATCGCTTCCCGGTCCGCGGCGAGGGCGGGCGGATCAACGGGCCGGTGCAGCAGATCGCGATCCTGTTCGGCGCGCAGGGGCCCGCGCAGATCAACGTCTCGTCGGTGACCCTGCTCCCGGCCTCCGCAACTTACGCCGAGGCCGGCGTCGGCGTGCGTTCCGTCTCGTCGGACGCGCACTCTGATTTCGGTCCGCAGCGGCGCACGCTCTACATGCACACGCCAACCCGCGTCGCCTACGCGTTGCGCCTCCCGGCCGCGGCGCGCTTCGACCTCGCGCTGGGGGCGCTCGCCACAACGACGCGCATGCAGGTCGAAGTGGAGGTCGACGGCGCCAAGGAGTCGGTGCTGGACGAGGTCGTCCCGCCCGACGAGGCGTGGCGGCAGCGCACCATCGATCTCACGCGCTGGTCCAAGCAGACCGTCACGCTGACGCTCGTGGCGCAGACCGAGGACGCTGCCGTGCCGGGCATCGCGCTGTGGGCCTCGCCGACGATCTCCGCAGGGGCCGGCGCGGATCCGGGCTCCGCGCCCAAACGCCCCAACGTCATCTTCTACGTGATCGACGGCGCCAGCGCGGGCCTCATGAGCGTGTACGGCTACGATCGACCGACGACCCCCAACCTCGAGCGCATCGCGGCCGAGGGCGTGCTCTTCGAGCGCGCCCACAGCAACGCCACCTGGACGATGCCCTCGACCGCCTCGTTCATGACGTCGCTGCACCACAGCGTCCTCGGCGGCCTGCGCGATGACGCGAATCCGATTCCGCCCAACGTCAAGACGATGGCCGAGCACTTCCACGACGCGGGCTTCCACACGGGCGTCTTCACCTTCAATCCCAACGCGGGCGCGCTCTCGGGCCTCGATCGCGGCGTCGACGTGTTCCGCGACTTCGGCAAGCGCGGCGCGCCCTTCGATCCCATCGAGTCGATCTCGTCGAAGATCCTGCACGAGCAGTTCTGGGACTGGCGCGACGCGTACCCCGGGCCGTACTGGGTGCACTTCCAGACCACCGACGTGCACCCGCCCCACCACCCGCCCGAGCCCTTCGCCGGGCGCGTGATTGACCAGCAGGCGAGCACGGCGCTCGCCAGCCAGATGTCAAATCTGCGCTTCCCTTTCCGCCACACCTCCGCGAGCGTGCACGAACACTGGCAGGGGCAGCTGGAGCAACACGGTATCGACAAACGGACCTTCTACGGCGCCATGCAGGACAGCCACGACGAGGCCATGATGCATCAGGACCATCGCCTCGGCGAGCTGGTGGACCGCCTGAAGGAACGCGGCGAGTGGGAGAACACGCTGCTGGTCATCGGGTCGGACCACGGCCATCCCGCGGCCAGTTACCCGCGCTTCGGGCGCGGGCAGCTCGATCCGCAACCGCCGGCCTGGGAGGGCGCGCTGCTCGGCGAGTTCGAGTCGCACGTACCGCTCATCATCGTCTGGCCGGGGCACATCCAGGGCGGACGACGCATCGAGGCGCCGGTCTCGATGATCGACGTGCTGCCCACGGTGCTCGAGCTCGCCGGCCTGCCCGCGCCGGAGTTCGCCCAG
>CAYVPL010000003.1:0-33005 GCA_964453755.1 uncultured Planctomycetales bacterium | reverse complement strand
GGCGTGTAGTCGCCCGTGCCGGATGTGGCGAGGCCGCTGGTGGTGTAGATGCCCTTCGTGCCGCCGTCCGACTGCGCGGCGAGGAACATGGAGGATCCGGTTTCGTTGTACCAGGAGCGCTGGTCGGCGTCGCTGATCGCGCCCACCGCAACCGTCAAACGGCTGGAGGCGTATGGATCGTAATCCATGCGATCGCCGGTGCCGCCGTTGCCGGCCGCCCAGAAGAACACCACGCCCAGCCCGCCGCGCCCGTTCAGCGCCGCGTCCTCGAGAGCGGCGCGCTCGGCGCTCGTCATGTGCTTCAGCGTGTTGTCATCCGGCGGGCCCCAGGAGTTCGACTTCAGATCGTTGATCTGGTTGGCGAAGCCGAAGGCGATCGCGTTCTGGCTGGCGAAACCGAAGTGCATCTTCGACCACTGCGCGCCGTAGGCCGCGCCGACGCCGCCCAGTCCGTTGCCCGCCACGGCCGCCGCCACGCCCGCGCAGGAAGTGCCGTGGTTGTCGCCGCCGCCCGTCTGACTTCCGGCGGCGTTGTAGTTGGGCGCCAGATCCGGATGCGTCTCGTAGATGCCGGAGTCAATCACGCCGATGACCACGCCCTGGCCGGTGATGCCCGCGTCCCAGGCGCCGCGCAGGTTCGCGTCAGCCGCGGGATTCAGCGTGTTGTGCAGATGCCATTGCTGCGCGAAGCCCGGATCGTTCGGCAGGCTGCGATGGGCGAGCGGCGGCGCCGCATCGAGGTACGCGGCCTGCGCGCCGAAGACGGCAGCCAGAGCTTCGTGCAGTTGCAGCGCCGCGCGAATGCTGCCGGCATCCACCAGCCAGAAGTCGCGCAAGTCGCCGAGCGGCTCGATCGTCACGCCTGCCGCGTCGCCGGCGATCCATCCCAGCAGCTCGCGATCGGCGGTCTGCACGATCAGGCGGCTCGACAGGCGCCAACCCGCGGTCGGCGCCGGCACGCGGCCCTGCTTGCTGGCGAGATCCTCGTTCTGCCGCACTGCGGCGGATTCGGCGGCATCCGGAGCGGCGACCCAGAACGTGGCGCGGTCGCTGCCGACGTCGGCCCACAGGTACTCGCCGGCGCCCTGCGGGGCAGCCGGTTGCTGGAGGAACACGGCCAGGATGAAGAGCGTCAGCATGGGTTGCAGCGGGACGGCGTCCTTCGGATAGGACCAGAATGCCGGCAGACCGGTTCATGGATTTGTACCCTAGGAATGGCCCCGGGGCCGCCGATTTCACCGGCGCCAAGACGCCCGCGGGCCCTCTCCACCCATGCCAGGCCCCCCCTTGCACCCCGCCCGCCTCCCGATCGAGGTGCTGGAGGAGCAGTCGCGCTTCGAGGCCATCCGCTCGGCCGGCCCCGGGGGCCAGCACCGCAACAAGGTGTCCACCGGGGTGCGCCTGACGCACCTGCCGACCGGCATCCAAGGCATGGCCACGGAGCGGCGGTCGCAGCTAGAAAACAAGGTCATGGCATTGTCCAGATTGCGCCTCCGCCTGGCGCTGGACTACCGCAGCCTCCCGCGGGACGAGGATCTGCTCCCTGGAGCCGTCTACCAGCCCAGTACCGCCTGGACCATGCGGGTGCGCAACTCCCAGATCCGGGTCAACGAGGGCCACCTGGATTTCCCCGCCCTGCTGGCGGAGGTCCTGGATCGCCTCGAAGTCCACCGCGACGATCTGGAGCGGACCGCGGCCGACTTCGGGGTGTCGAAGAGCCAGCTGGTGAAATTCCTGGCTCTGGAGAAGGCCGCGTTGGCGCGCCTCAACGAGCGGCGCCGGGAACGCGGCGAGGGCGCGCTGCGCACCGGCTGAGCCCGGCTAGTAACTGCGGCCCAACTGGGCGCCGACGAAGAAGAGGCCGATGCCGAGGATTTGATTGAGCAGCAGATTGGCCAGCGCGAGACCATAAGCCCCTTGCCGGAAATAGTCGCCCGTTTCGAACGCGAAGGTCGAAAACGTGGTGAAGGCGCCCAGGAATCCCGTCAGCAGGACGGCCGCGAATTCCGGGCTGATCGTGAACCGCTCATGCACGCGCTCGGCGATCCAACCGAAGAGAAAACAACCCAGCGCATTGGCCGCCAAAGTGCCCCAAGGAAAGCCCGGGCCGAGCCACGCGAGGGACAGGCGCTGCACGCCATAGCGAGCCAGCGTTCCAGCGGCGCCGGCTACCGCGATCCAGAGTAGGGTCAGCAAGCGCCCGTATCCTATTGGCCCTTCATGCTGCACGGCACCGCTTCCGCGATTCTCTTGGCCGGCCTCGCTGCCGGCGCCTGCGGTCCGCGCGCGCCGGCTTTGAGCGCCGCCGACCTCGCGCCGGTGGGCAAAGTCGCGGATTTCACTCTCACCGATCAGGACGGCGCCGTCTTCAGCGCGGCGGACCTGGCCGGCAAGGTCTGGGTGGTGGACTTCTTCTTCACCTCCTGTCCCAGTTTCTGCCCGCTGCTGACCGGAGCGATGTCCACCCTGGCCCGCGAGCATGCCTCCGCGGCGGGCCTGCGCTTTCTGAGCATCACCGTGGATCCGGGCACCGACACGCCCGAAGTTCTGCGCGCCTTCGCCGAGCGCGAGGGCTTGCCGCAACAGCGCTGGCGCCTGTTGAGCGGCAAGAAGGAGGACATCGTCGCCCTCTGCGAGCAATCCTTCCGCCTCGCCTTCGGCGAGCAGGACGGCGCGACCGGCGACATCACGCACTCTTCGCGCCTGGTCCTGGTGGACGCCACCGGCAACATCCGCGGCTATTTTGACGCGCTCGATCCGGCGCAGCAGGGCCGGCTGCGCGCGGCGATCAACGTCGTGCTCGACGAAAGTTGGGTTCGCTGATGGATCCTGCCGTCTTTCCCGCCTTCAACGCCGTGATGAACAGCGTGGCCTGGCTGCTGTTGTTGCTCGGCCTCTGGTACGTCAAACGCGGCCGCATCACGGCGCACCGCAACGCGATGATCGCGGCCTTCGCCTGCTCGGTGCTGTTCCTGGCCAGTTATCTCTTCTTTCACTTCTACTACAGCATCCGCGTCAGCTACGCCGGCCCGGCCTGGGGCCGCATGCCTTATCTGATCATGCTGTTGACGCACACGCTCCTGGCCGCGTTCGTGCCGGTGCTGGCGATGCGCACAATCTGGCTGGGCCTCAAGGACCGGCGGCCTCAGCACCGCCGGCTGGCGAAAATCACCTTCCCGATCTGGCTCTACGTCTCGCTGACCGGGGTGCTGATCTATTTCGTGCTCTACCGCTGGACGGAGTCCGGCGACCTGGCCCTGCAGAGCCTGCGTTCCATCCAGGACCTGGACGCGCAACCGTGAGTTCCGCCGCCGCCCACCGGATCGGCCTCGCGGTCGTGGCGGCTGGCGCGCTGGCTGGAATCGTGCTGCTGCTGCGCGGCGGAGGCGAGGTCGGCGAGCCGCGCGCCGCGCCGCCGCCGAGTTTCGCGACCGCGGCGGAGCGCGAAGTCTACGATCGTCTGACGACGCTGTTCGGCACGCCCGAGCAGCCCCGCGCCCCTGCCGGCTTCGACGCCGCCGCGCTGCCGGCGCCGGGCCCCGACGGCGACGCGCACCTGGGCTTCGGACGCCGCGTCTGGCGCACGCAGTGCCTGCACTGCCACGGCCACGACGGCGGAGCCAACACGCCCACTGCCGCGCTCCTGAATCCGCGTCCGCGCGATTTCGGCCTGGGAATCGTCAAATTCACCAGCACCGCGGCCGGCGCGCCCGCCGCGCGCGCCGATCTCGAGCGCACCATTCGCGAGGGCCTGCCCTTCACGGCGATGAGCGGCTTCGACGCGCTGCCCGAGTCTTCGCTGCAGACGGTGATCGACTACGCGCATTGGCTGCTGCTGCGCGCCGAGACCTGGCAGCGCGCGCGCGCCGGGCTGGCGGCCGGCGCGGCTGCGGAAGCGGCCTTCGCCGCGGCCGTGCAACAGACTCTGGCAGCGCGCGCCGACAGCGCGGCAGCGCCTTTGGCCGTGCCGCCCGAGCCGCCGCTCGACGCGGCAGCAGCCGCGCGCGGCGCGCAACTCTACGCCGATCCGGCGCTTGGCTGCTCGGGTTGCCACGGCGCGGACGGCGCGGGCCGCGGCCCGCTGGTGTGGGACGCCGCCGCCGAGCAGTGGCTGCTGCAGGATGCCTGGGGCCTGCCCGCGCAGCCGCGCGACCTCAACTCCGGCCAATTTCACGGCGGCAGCGCCCCCGCCGATCTTTACCGCCGGCTCCACGCCGGCGTCAAAGGCACGCCGATGCCCGCCTTCGGCGACCGCCTCGACGCGGCGCAGATCTGGGATCTGGTCGCCCATCTGCGCGGCCTCTCACAACGATGAATCCCGCCTCGCCTGCTCTGCGCCGCGTGCACGCACTGACCTGGGCGGCGCTGATCGTCACCATCGCGCTCACGGTCGGCATCGGCGGCACCATCACCAGCGCCGAAGTCGGCATGGCCTATCCGACCTGGCCTGACATCAACGGCGGCAGTCTGTTCTCACTTTTCTACGGCGAACTGGCGGAGCGCTTCGGCTGGGGCTCGCTGATCGAGCACACGCACCGCCAGGCGGGCGCGCTCACGGGCTTGCTGGTGTTGGCTGCGGCCATCGCCTCTTGGTGCGGCCGCGGCGTTCCGCGCGCCGTGCGCCTGCTGGCCGCCGCCGTCCTGCTCGCGACGATCGCGCAAGGCTTGCTCGGCGCCGGCCGCGTGCTGGCCAACTCCTACGCCGGCGCGGTGGTGCACGCGCTCGGCGCGCAGGCCGTCGTGGTGCTGATCGTCGCCTTGCTCAAGCGCTCGGCGCCTTCCTGGACCGAGGCGCCGGCGACGGGCAGCGCGGCCGCCGTCGCGCGCCTGCGCACGTGGACCGGCGGCGCGGTGGCGCTGCTCTTCCTCAATCTCTTCGCGGCCGCCAGCCTGCGCCACAAGCAGGGCGCCTTCGCCGCCCATCTCGTGCTCGCGCTGTCCTCCGCCGCCGCGCTGGTGCTCAGCGCCTGGTTCACGCGCGAAGGCTTCGCCGGCGCCGAACGCCTGCGCCGCCTCGCCAAGCGCCTGCACGCGGCACTGGGACTGCAGATCCTGCTCGGCGCTGCCGCCTGGCTGTACCTGCTCGGTCCGCTCGCCGCGGGCGCCGAAAACTCACGCGGGCTCTTCGTCCTGCAGGCGGTCCTGGCGACCGCGCACTTGCTCTGCGGCGTGCTGGTCATGGCGGCTGCGGCCGCGCTGTGGATCGAGGCGCGCTGGCGCACGCGCGCGGAGCCGCAATCGTGAGCGCGGCCGCCGACTGGGTGATGCTCACGAAACTGCGCATCCAGCTCTTCGCCACGCCCGCGGCGGTGGTCTGCGCCTGGATCGCCTCGAATGGCGAACTGCGCCTGCTGGATGCCCTGCATCTGGTGATCGGCCTGACGCTGGTTTCGTCCGCCTCGGCAGCGGTGAATCAACTGCTGGAAATCCGCATCGACGCGTCCATGAACCGCACGCGCCAGCGCCCGCTGCCGGCGGGCCGCGTCAGCGCGCGCGCGGTGACGATCTTTGGGCTGACGGCCTTCTTCGCCGGCGCCGGCTGGCTGCTGATCTTTCTCAACCCGCTTTGCTCCTGGCTCGCGGTGGTGATGTTCGCGAGCTACTGCTTCATCTACACCCCGCTCAAGCGCATCACGCCGCTGAACACCATCGTCGGCGCCTTCCCCGGCGCGCTGCCGCTGCTGGTCGGCTACGCCGCCGCCGGCCGCGGCCTCGACCTCGCCGCCGGCGTTCTGTTCCTGATCCTGTTCCTGTGGCAATTGCCGCACTTTTTCTCGATCGCCTGGCTTTATCGCGAGGATTACGCGCGCGGCGGCCTGCAAATGCTCTCGAACGTGGACGATTCCGGCGCGGTCAGCGGGCGCCAGTCCATTCACTGGGCGCTGGCGCTGGTGCCGGCCAGCCTGCTGCCCTGCGTGTTCGGCGTCGCCGGACGACTTTACTTCTACGCCGCCTTCTCGCTGTCCATCGTTTTCCTGATCACGGTGATCAGCTTCGGTTTGCGCCGCAGCGACCGGCGCGCGCGCGTCGTACTGTGGACCAGCCTCGCCTACTTGCCGCTGCTCTTCGCCTTCCTCGTGCTCGACCGCAACCTGCGCACCCCATGACCCAAGCACTCCTGACCGTGCGCGACGCGCAGAAAAGTTACGGCGCGATCGCCGCCTTGCGCGGCGCGAGCTTCGAAGTCGGCGCCGGCGAGCTCGTCGCGTTGCTCGGCCCCAACGGCGCCGGCAAGAGCACGCTGATCCGCTGCCTGACCACCCTACTGAAGCCCGACGGTGGCAGCCTCACGATCGGCGGCGTGGACGTGATCGCCGATCCCGCGGCGGCGCGCGCGAATTTCGGCTACGCCGGACAGGAAGGCTCGCTCGACAAACTGCTGACCGGCGCCGAGATGCTGCGTTTCCAAGCCGGCCTGGCGCATCTGCCGCGCGAGGAGGGCCGGGCGCGCGGCGCGGAATTGCTCGCGCGCTTCGGCCTGGCCGAAGCCGCCGGCCGCGCCGTCGAAACCTACTCCGGCGGCATGAAGCGCCGCCTCGATCTCGCCTGCGCGCTGCTCCACCGCCCGCGCGTGCTGATTCTCGACGAGCCTTCCGCCGGACTCGACTACGAAGCGCACCTCAATCTGTGGGCTCTGCTCGGCGAGTTGAAGCGCGACGGCGCGGCGATTCTGCTCGCCACGCACGATTTCGAGGAGGCGGAGCTGCTGGCCAGCCGCTGCGTGCTCCTGTCCCGCGGCCGCGTCGCCGGGAGCGGCAGTCCGCAAGCGCTGCGCGAGGCGCTCGGCGAGTGGATCGTCGGCGCCGCGCTCGGCGAGCGGCCGCGCGCCGGCGACCGCGAACTGCTGGCCGATCTCTTTGCCGCGGCGCCCGGCCAAGCTCTGCCGCAACTGCCCGGCAGCGCCGAGTACGCCAAAGCCGTGCGCTCGGCGCCGGGCGCCACGCCCTGGCTGGACCAGATTCGCGCCGAAGCGGCGCGACGGGGCCTGACGCTGGCGGCGCTGAGCCAGCGCCGGCCCACCCTCCAGGACGCCTATCTCGCCGCCACGGCCGGCGCGGAGGCCGCCTGATGAACTATCACTTCTGGCAGGAAACGCGCATCCAGGCCTGGCGCTGGTTTCTGCACACGCGGCGGCGGCCGGTGGTCGTGATCAGCGGCCTGTTCCAGCCGCTGATCTGGATGACCTTGTTCGTGCTGGTCTTCCGCAACTCCATGCAGCAGGTGCTCGGCGGCTCCTATCTGGCCTTCGTCACGCCGGGCGCGCTGCTGTTCACCGCCTTCAACGCCAGCCTCAACGCCGGCGTACCGCTGCTCTTCGACCGTGAGCTGGGTTTCCTCGACCGCCTGCGCGTCGCCCCGCTGGCCGACCGCTTCTCGATCGTGCTGGCCAGCGCCATCCACATCGCCGCGATCACGCTGATGCAATGCTCCGTGATCCTGATCGCAGCGCTGATCTTCGGCGTGCGCTTCCACGGCGGCGCGAGCGGCGCCTTGACGGGTTTCGCCGCGCTGATGCTCGTCGTGCTCGGCTTCACCGCCGTCTCGATCGGCCTGGCATTCCAGTTCCGCCGCCACTTCGAAATGATCGCGGTGGTGATGATCGTCACGCTGCCGCTCGTCTTCCTCTCCAGCGCCTTCGCGCCCCTCGAGCAGCTGCCGGCCGGTCTGCGCGGCTTGGTGGTGCTGAACCCGGTGACCCTGGCCATCGAGCCCCTGCGCCTGGTCTTCAGCAACCCCGCCTGGAGCTTCACCACGCCCCTCGCCGACACCTGGTTCGGCCCGCTCACGCCGGTGCACTGCTTCGCGGGCCTGCTGGCCTTCGCCGCGCTGGCGGGGTTGTGGAGCCGGAGCGTGCTGCGGCGCAAGCTCCACTGAGCAGATACTGGCCCAGACGGCTGCGGACGCCGGACAGAAGAAAGGCGTAACCACGCCCGCAGACGGGCGTGGAAGAGGAAGACGGGGCGCGAAGCGCGCCCTGCGCCAGCCGCAAGCGTTTCACCGCGACTTCGCCACGCAGATCACCATCGCCGAGCGGCGCACTCGTTGCGCTGGTGATGGCCCACTCAATTCTTGTCCGGTCTGTTTCCGGTTCTTGCTTCGGCCTCGGACCTCCAGCCGTCTGGGCCAGTATCCGAGGGGGGTCAGCGCGCCAGCGACGTGATCCCCTGCTGCACCGCCTGCACCAAGGGAATCAGGCTCGAGCCGATGAAGACGTATTCGCGGCCGGCGCCGCTGTCGCCCATCAGGTTGTAGCCGAAGCCGGCTTGCAGCACGCCGTTCCACAGGCCCACGTTCACACCCATGCCGATTTCGATCTCCTCTTCGGAGTCGAAGTTCAGGATCGCGGCGTGCAATCCGGCGGCCGGCTGGAACACGCGCATGGTGCCGGCCAGAAAGCCTTCCTCCTCCGGCCGCGGCAAGTAACTGTGCAGCCAGGACACGGCGGACACGAAGCGGAAATCGGCGGCGCCGGGCACGCGATCCAGCGAGCGCGCCAGCACCACGCTGGGGTGGATGTCCGTGTGCCAGCCGAACCGCGTGACGCGGAAGTGCGCCTCCATCGGATCGCCGACCGGCTTGCCGTCCTGCATGAGAGTGCTGCGCAGCACGATGCGATCCCGCATCTGGCGCGACGAGAGCGAGAGGTCGAACTCCGTGGCTGGCACGCGATCGCCGGGAACCTCCAGAATCTCCGGCGTGCGCAGCTCCGGCGGCAGATCGCGGAGACTCACCGAAAGAGTCAGATTGGCCGCGCGAGCGGCGAGCAGGTGCGTGCGCGCGTGCAGATCCTCCCAGCCGCGCATCTCCACCAGCGCGGCGCTGCTGCCCCAGCTGGCGCGGATGCTGTCGCGCAACTCGCCCGTCAGTCCGTCGAGCGCCTCTTCGACGCCGGCGGTCAACTCGTCCAGCGCCAGCACTTCGGCCGCCAGTTGCGCGTCCGCCAGCGCTTCGGCCACGCCGCCGCCCAAGCCGCTCAGGTGCCCGCCCGCCGCCGCGTCGCGCGCCCGGGTGAACGCGCCCGCCGCCGAACTGAGCCGCGGACCCAGGCCGCTCATCGCCGAGCGCGAACTGGTTTCGGCGAGTCGCGAACCCAGCGAGTTGACGGCGGGCTGCAAGCGGGCTTGCGCCTCGCCGCTGAGCTGCGCCAGGAAACTGCGCAGGGCGCCTTGGCTGGCCTCGGCGCGCGCTGCCAGCGCTTCGGCGCTCAACTCGCGCGCCAGCACGATCGAGTCGGCGCCGAGTTGCGCGTATTCGCCCACCACCAAGGAGGACAGGGCGCGCAGCGCGACGGCCAGTTCTTCGCGCTCCTTCTGATAGACCTTCGCCACAGCGGCGGATTCCTCGGTCTGCTGCGCCAGATCTTGGAAACTCTGCAACGCGTCGCCCGTCAGAAACAAACCGTAGCGGTCGCGCCGCTCCATCTGCCCCTGGCGCAGCAGGTCGTAGCCCTTGAGGTGCAGCGCCACTGGATCGCGTCCGGGCGCGTAGAGAAAGGCCTCCATGCGCATCGTGAAGCCGGAGCGCGACGCCTCCGCCTGCAGATCGCGCTCGAACTGGACCAGATCGGCCTGGATCATTCCTGCAAGCGCGCCGGGACCGGCCGCCAGCGCTTCGTACTGCGCGCGCGCCTCCGCCAGCGCCGCCAAGCTTCCTGCGCGCGCCGGCGGTTCCGCGCGCAGCAGCGCTTCGTACGCGCGCGCGACCGCCCCCTGAGCCCGCGCCAGTTCGCCGAGCGCCGCGATGCGCTCGGTCAGAGCCAGGCTGCGCGCGGTGAGGTTCTGCAACTCCTGCAGCGCGGTGCCTTCGTGGCGAATCTCGGCCGCGATGGCTGAAGTGTCCACCCGCACCTCGACGCGGCTGTCCTGATCCACGTAGGCCGGCTCGACGACGCGCGCGACGTCGTGGGCCGCCGGATCCGGGTTGCTGATGCCGTGTCGGCCGTCCTCAGCCGCCTCGGCCAAGAACACGCCGCGCTCGAGCGCGCTCTCCGGCGGCCGGATCACCGGCTCCGCGGTGCAGGCGCCCACGAAGAGCGCGAGCAGCAGCGCCGACAGCGGTCGCTGCCCGGCTCGCCGGTGCTGGTGCATGATGGGCATCGCTTTGGCAGGTATTCTGATCTCCCATGCATACCATCCGCAAGTTTTCCGTGCTTGCCGGCCTGGCCGTGGCGCTGGGCGCCGCGGCGCCGACCGCAGCCGTTCCTGCGCCCTCGCCCCTGGACGAACTTGCCTGGCTGAGCGGCACCTGGATCCAGGAGTCCGAAGATGGCGAGTTCCAGGCCGAGGAAACGTGGTCCGCGCCGCGCGCCGACGCCATGGTCGGCATGTTTCGCCAGGCGCAGCGCGGCAGCATCGTCCTCTATGAGCTGATGAGCATCGAGCTCGAGGGTCCCGCGGGCGCCGCCGACGGTCCGCTGATTCCTGGCCAGACTCCAGGCGCCGGCGGCGCGCCGCAGCGGCTCGTGTTCCGCCTCCGCCACTTCGAGCGCGGCCTGGTGCCGTGGGAGTCGGAGCAGGACGGACCTCTCACTTTCAGCGCCGTCAGCGTCCAGGAGAACCAGGCCATTTTCGAGGATCCGGCCCGCGAATTCCCGCGGCAGGTCGTCTACACGCGCAAGGGCGATGCACTGACGATCCGACTGATCCACGCCACTCAGGAAGAGCAGGGCATGTGGTTCCACTTCAAGCGTTCGGGGACCTGAAAACGCGCATTTCCGCCGTCCGAAGCCCGATTTTGGGGTAAGTTTGGGCATGGAACGGAAACAGCGTGGTTCCGCAGTGGCTGGCCTTTTGCTCGCCGCCGCGGTTTTCGGCGCCGCCGGCTTCGCCGCGGGCGCCTTCTCGGACGAGGCCGCCGCGCCGCAGCAGGGCGCCATCGTCAATGGCCGCTACGTCGCCAACGCCTCGCCGGCGCTGCCCGACCCGGCGGCGCAGCGCAAGGAAATGATCGCGGCGCTGCATTCGATTGACAATCGCATGGCCGAATTGGATGCGCGCCTGGTCAGCCTGAAGGAGTCCCTGGACGCCATCGAGCGCCACGAGCGCGCCACCTACTTGCTGCTCGGCAGCCAGAGCGAGGCGTCGCCGAACGAGAAGAACCGGTAGCGCCGCGCCACCGCCTCGGCGTAGGCCGCCTTCACGAAGGCCAGGCCGTCCGGGGCGCCGCAGCGTTCGGCGATGGCCGCCACCAGCGCCAGCAGCGTGCTGCGCGGCGTGTGGAAGTTGGTCAGCAGCGCGTCCACCGCGCGCCACTCGTGGCCGGGCGCGATCAGCAGGCGCGTGGCGCCGCGCTCACCGCGCGCCCAGGCCTCCAACGCGCGGCAGGCGGTCGTGCCGGCGGCCACCACGCGTCCGCCGCGCCGCCGGCAGGCCGCGACGGCCTCTTCCAGCTCCGGTGGAATGATGAATGATTCTTCGTGCATGCGGTGCTCGGCCAGAGTCGGCGCCGTCACCGGGAGAAACGTCCCCTGCCCGACGTGCAGGCTGAGGCGTCCGATCGCGACGCCGCGCGCGGCGAGCGCCGCCAGCAAGGCTTCGTCCAGATGCAGGCTCGCGGTCGGCGCGGCCACCGATCCCGGCACGCGCGCCCACACCGTCTGATAGCGCGCGCGATCCTCCGCGCACTCCTCCGGCTCGCCGGCCGCCTCGCGCAGGCGCCGCACGTAGGGCGGCAGCGGCGTGGCGCCGTGGCGCTCGAGCCATTGCTCCCAGGTGGCCGCGGCGGGCTCGCCCATGGCGATCTCCCACAGTCCCGGCCCGAGTTTGGCGCCCAGGATCAGCCGGCCGTGGCCGCCGGCGAGCAGCGCCAAGCCGGGCCGCAGGCGGCCGCCGGAAATCATCGCGCGGGCGCCGCCGCCGGCCTGTTCTGACAACCACAATCCTTCCGCCAGGCCGCCGCTCTCCTTGCGCAAGAGCAGGCGGGCGGGCAGGACTCGCGTCTCGTTCAGCACCAGCAGGTCGCCGGGCTCGAGCAGTTGCGGCAATTCCGCAGCGGCGCGGTGCTCGAGCGCGCCGCCGCGCGCGAGCAGCAGGCGCGCCCCGTCGCGCCGCGGCGCCGGATGGCGCGCGATCAGCTCTTCGGGCAGCGGAAAATCGAGATCGTCGGCGCGCAGCTCGCGCACGGCCGGTCAGGAGCCTTGGGCCCAGCGGCGCAGCGCGCTCATCTGACGATGGAAGTCGTGGTCGCCGAAGCCGAGCGGATTCTTGAAGAAGGCCGCGGCCGCGCCGACGTGCCCGCCCTCGCCGCGCTCTTGCGCCAGGAGCGCGATGCGCGCCAGGTCGATCACCAGCGGCGCCGCCAGCGCCGAGTCCGAGCCGTGCCAGGTGAATTGCAGCGACATGCGCGCGCCGAGGAAGCCCTCGAAGTGCACGTAATCCATCGCCGTCTTCCAGTCGTGCAGGCTGGGCACGAAATCAATGCGCACGCCGGTGTGCAGGCGCGGGTTCGGCAGAATCTGGTGCAGCGCCGCGTCCTTGTTCGCCATCTTGCCTGCGGCGCGCTGCGGATCGGACAAAGCTGCCCCGTCCTTGTTGCCGAGCATGTTGTAGCCCTCCCAGGACAGCACGTTGAGGCTGCGGTCGCGGAACATGGGCGCCAGCGCGGTCTTCAGCAGAGTCTCGCCGGTCTTGCCGTCGTTGCCGAGCACCGGCACGCCGCAGCGCTTGGCGTAGCCGGCCAGCGCCGGCACCGCGGGCCCCGGCGAAGCGGTGAAATTGACAAAGGGCAGGCCCTCGGCCACGGCGGCGATGCCGTAGAGCAGCGAGCGCGACAGATCCGGCGGCGCCAGCTCGAGCAGATCGAGCGGATCGGCGCTCTCGTCGTCCCAGCCCGGCGGCAATCGGCGCAGGCGCTCGGCCGAAGCCAGATAAACGACGACGCCGCGGCGAGTGCGCGGCTGGCTCATCCACTGGCGCAGGTCGGCGCGCAGGCCTTCGACCTGACGGGCCACCGGCGCCTTGATGCGGTCGGCCGAGCGCCGATCCACCAGTTCTTCGTCCTCCGGCTCGGGCACGCCCGGCGCCAGATCCATCTCGAAGCGGTCGCGCATGCCGCCGGCCAGATCCACGAGATCGCGCGGCAGCACGCCAGTGCGCGCCATTTCCTCGGCCGAACGGTGCGCGTTGCCGACCACGTCCCAGCCGGCGCAGCGGAAGCAGGCCGGGTCAATCAACTTGACGCCCTGAAACACTTCCGTCGCGGTCACCAAGCCGACGGGCGGCATGCCGCTGCGCAGCGCCTCGAGTCCGTGCAGCACCGTGGTCGCGATCGCGCCGCGCGCGCCAACCATGTACAAGCCAGCTTTGTCGGGATCCGGACTCACTCGGCAGCTTCCGCGCGATGGCGGAGGTAGCGCTCGATGGCGCCCCGCTCGCGCGCCGCGGCTCCGGGCGGCAGCAGAATGCTGCCCTCGGCTGCCGCGGGATCGAGCGCCCGCCATTCTCCCTGCGCGCCGGCGCTGCCGCCATCCCGGGGCGCCGCAGCTGCGGCCTCGTCGCGCGGGAACTGCGCCTGGGAGGCTGGCGCGCCCGCGCCGGGCGCGATCGCCGGGCCCGCAGGGCTCGGCGGCGGCGCATAAGTCGGACGGCTGTCCTGCCAAGCCAGCGCGAACAGCGCTGCCGCCGCGAGCAATGCCGCCGGAACCCACTCGCCGACGGCCCGGTGGCGCGGGGCGCGTTCCGCGGAGGCGCGCGCCAGCAATTCGCGCCACTCGGTTCCGGCCGAACTGGCCAGCGCCGCGCGCAGCAGGGCGTCCTCGTCCGCGTCCGGATCGAGCGCCGCGACTGCGCCGCCCTGACTGCGCGCGCTGGCCCAGAAGGCGGCGAGCATGGCCAGCGCGGCGGCTGCGGCGGCGGCTGCGGGCGCTGCCCAGCCCTCGAGTCGGGCCATCAGGCCCACCGCCAGTCCGGCGGAGCCCGCTGCGGCTCCCGCTTCGGCAATCCGTCGCGTCAGCAGACTGCGGCGGGTCCTTCGCGCCAGCGCGGCGGCGGAGGAGGTCACAGCGACGGCGGATCGATCCGCTCGCGCGCGAAGATCACCTTCACCGGATGGCCCATCGGCGGCAGCAGGAAAATGTTCGAGTACCACGCGTCCTGATTGTCAGAATCAGGATCGCTGCCGGTGAGCAGGTGGTTCGCCGGTTCGAAGATGCAGAGGCTCACCAGGTTGCCTTCGCCTTGGGCCGCGAACAGCTCCGGGGCGTCCTTGTGCGGCCGCACGAAGCGCGAGCCGAGATAGACGAACTTGCCGCGCTCGTAGGTGCCTTCGTCGCGGGAGTTGATCACCAGATCTTCGGCCCGGTAGAGAAAGGGCTCGGTCCGATCGCCGACCTTCTCCTCCCAACTCACGTACATGTAGAAGCCGTCGCCGCTGGCCGGTTCGACGACGTACGGATTGGCGCCGTTCTGAATTTCTTCGAGGCTGGGCTCCGGCTCGACCGGAACGATGCTGCCGTTCTTGCCCTTCGCGACGCCCAGCAGCAGCATGGCCGCATTCAACGCTTCGGCCGAGACGCCGCTGCAGGCCAGCAAGGACTCGTGATCCTTGCCCTGCGGCTGCAGCACCAGCATGTACTCGAGCGGATCGCGCAAATTGCAGATTTTGGCGTCCATTTCGATGGTCTTGGCCGCGAGATCCACGCGCACGCCTTGCTCCGCGAAGCGCGCCACCAAGGCCGCTAGCGCCGGATCCGTCGCGGGCTCCTGCCGACCTCCCGAGCCCGGCAGCAGCGCCGCCAAACTCGCCGCCGCCAACGCGGCTCCGCACCACCAGCCTGACTTCATGGCTTCAGCATAACGGCGGCGGCGCGGCCCGGTTCAGGCGCGCGCCTTCAGTCGCCGGACTGCTGCGCCTCTTGCAGGGCCAACCGCCGCGCCGCCGCCAGATCGCGTTGCGGAAAGCCCGGAGGCACCAGCCGCTCGACCGCGATCCAGGCGGCCAGCGCCTCTTCCATGGCGCCGGATTCCTCCAGCAGGCTGGCGTAGCCGATGCCGAGGTCGGCCTGGAGCGGATGCAACTCGCGGCCGCGGCGCGCCAGCCGCAGGGCCAGCTCCAGATCGCCGATCTCGGCCGCGGCGTAGCGCGCGGCTTCCGTCAGAATCTCCGCCTCGGACCAGCCGGCGAGCAGCGCCTCCAGGCGCGCGCGCGCCTGATCGGGCGGCTGACAGCGCGCGTCAGCGAGGAGTTCGCGCTCGGCGATCTGATCGTGAAAGAGGGTCCAGCCGGCGCCTTCGGGCGCGAAGGCCTGCGCCAGCAGCAGCGGATATTCTCGCAGCAGCGCCGGTTCGGCCAGCAGGGCGCGCAAACTGCGCCGGGCGTCGAGGGGCGCCTCGGCGCGCGCGGCGCGCAAGGCCAGCACGCGCACGCGATTGGCTTCGGACAAATCCTGCGCGGCGAGCTCGTCCAGCCAGCGCACGGCCTGACCGGCGTCCACTCCGCTCCACAGCGCCGCGGCGGTCCACAGCGGTTCCGGCGCCGTCAGCGCGGGATCCCAGGAGAACAGGAAGGGCGAGGCCGGACGCTCCGCGACGCCGGCCACCAGCACGCGGGCCGCCGTGGCGATGGCGTCGAGCTCGGACCAGGCGTGCACGCGCTCGTAGAGGTCGCGCCAATTCTCCTCGGCCGGGCGGCCTTCCTCGGCGAGGCCTTCCAGCGCGGCGGCGTAGGCCTCCGCCAGCACGAAGAAGCCTGACGGCTCCGCGCGATTGGCCAGCGCCTGCCAGGCCGAGGCGCGCAAGGCCCGGCGCTCCTCGGGATCGGCGAAGCCGGCGCCCGCCCGCGCCAGCGCCAGCGCCGCGTCGCGCTCCGCCGGCGCGCCATGCTCGATGCAGCCGCGGATCAGGCCGTCTGACAATTCCCACTCGGCAGGCGGCTGAGCCAGCCATTCCGCCGTCAGGCTGCCGGCCGCCTGATTCAGCAGCAGCTTCTCGAAGGCCAGCGCGCGGATCGCCAGTGTGAACTCGCTGCCGCGCGCCAGAGTTACCAACCAGTCGAGATCCTCGGGCAGGCCCGTGGAGCCGAGTCTCTGCACCGCCTGCAGCTGGTCGATGCCGGAGCCGTACCGGGCCAGCTCGCGCAAGTAGGCCAGGGCTTCCATGCTCTCGTCGGCGTGCGCGAGCGCCAGCGACGTGCGCACCGGCTTGGGTACGTCCGGGTGGGCCAGGATGCCACCGATCAGCGGCAGCACTTCCGGGCTGGTTGACAATGCGCGCACCACCACCAGCGCCGTCGAGCCCGAGGCGAAGCCGCCGCGCGCCAGCCACTCGGCCGCCTCGGCGCGCGCCGCCGGCAGCGGCGACTGGGCGAGCACGGGCATCCACGTGGCGGCCGCCGCCAGCGAGGCCGACTTCTCGATGTCACGATAAGCCGCGAGCACCGCTTCCTGCGAAGAGAAGCCCGCGAGCGAGCGGAGGGCCAGGGCGCGTTGATTGGCGCTGCCCGCGCGCAGGAGTTCGTGCAGCCGCGCGGCAATGGCCGCGTCCGGGCCGCCGGAAGCCAGAGCATCCAGCGCCAGATTGGCATAACCGGCCGGCGCTTCGATCGCGAGATCGAACACTTGGCGCCGCCGCGCGGGATCGCGTTCGAGCCGGCCCCACATCTGCAGCGCGTACTGGGTCGGCGAGCCGTAGCCCTCGCGCGCGATCGCCTCCAGCAGAGGAATGTCCTCCGCCAGCAGCACGTTGCGCCACGCGGCGAAGGCCTGGCGGAGAAAGCGCTCGTCCGAAGCGGGCGCCAGCGCCGGCTGCAAGCGCGCGATCGCCGGGCGGCCGAGCGCGAGAATCGCGTGCTCGGCCAGATCGCCGCGCACGCCGGGATGAATCTCCTCGTCGAGCGCCGCCTCGAGAATCGCTTCCATCACGATTCCCTGCGGCTGCGCCTTCAGCAGCGCGGCGATTTGATCCAGCGAGGGTCCGCCTGCCACTTCCTGGCGCAATGCCCGCCCCAGGCGCTGCGCGTCCGCCGCTCCGAGCAGGCCGCGCAGGCGCGCCGCCACGGCGTTGCGCTGCGCGTAGGCGCGACCCTCCAGCCAGCCGACGAGCACGCGCGTGGCGGCGGCGGCGCGCACGTCCGGCGGCACCTCGAAGCCGCAGGTGCGCGCGGGCGCGAGCAGTGCGAGATCGAAAGCGAAGCGCCGCGCCGGGTCGGCATCGTCGAGTTGCCAGGCGGCGGGCGCCGCCGGCAGGCCATCGTGGATCCAGGATTCGAGTTCCTGCGCGGCCGCGTCCTGGATCGGCGCGAGAGCGAGCGCGAGAAGTGCGATCAGCATGCTTGAGTTCGTGAGGAGCCGCGGTTCTGGTGCTCGAGCAGCGCGGCGCCGAGAGCCCAGGCCAGGTCGGAAGCGATCAGCGCATCTTCGCCGATCCGCGCCGCGAGCAGATCGGCGGCGCGGCCGTGCAGCCAGACGCCGAGCCGTGCGGCGTCGAGCGGCGGCAACCCGCGCGCCAGCATGGCGCCGATCAGGCCGGCCAGCACGTCGCCGGTGCCGGCGGTGGCCAGCCCTGGATTGCCCGTGCCGTTCAGCCAGATGCGGCCGCCGCGCGCGCCCACCAGGGTGCCGCTGCCTTTCAGCACCACCGTTGCGGCGGTGCGATCGAGCAGCGCGGCGAGAGCCGCCGGCCGGTCGGCCTGCACGCGCGCTGCGCCCTCCGGCCAGTCGAGCAGGCGCGCGGCTTCGCCCGGATGAGGCGTGAGGATCACGCCGGCGTCGGCGGTCGCCCAGTCGCCGGTTCGCGCCAGAGCGTTCAGTCCGTCGGCGTCCACCACCGCGCCGATGGCGCCGCGCGCGCGCAAGAGTTGCGGCAGCCATTGCTCGGCGCCGGCCGCGGACCCGATGCCGGGGCCGACCACCAGGGCTTGGGCCAGCCGCGCCTCACGAAGGAAAATCGGCAAATCGTCAGGCGAGAACGCGGCGCGCGACCCGTCGCCGCAGGGATGCAGCAGCGCGCTGGGAACGGCGGACGTGAGATCGGGAGTGATGGCGCCCGGGCAGCACAGCACCGCGTAGCCGGCGCCCCCGCGCAGCGCCGCTTCGGCGGCCAGCGCCGCAGCGCCCGCCATGCCGCGCGAGCCGGCGATCAGCAACACGCGCCCCATCGCGCCTTTGTGGGTGTCCGGCGGCCGCGGCGGCAGTGGCGGCAACTCGTTCTCCGGCATGAGGCCAGGGTACGCTCGCCTCGTGGCGGACGGCGCACCGCGCTCGGCGAAACTCGAGACCTACCGGGATCCGGCCGTAGCCGAAGCCTACGATCGGCGCTGGGCGGGCGCGCTCGGCCGCCGGCGCGACGAGCGCAAGGCGCGCGCGCTCGAACGCGCGCTGCTGCAGTTGGCGCAAGCAGCCGGCGCAAGTCCGCGCAGCCTGCTCGACGCGCCCTGCGGCACCGGGCGCTTCAGCGGCCTGTGGCCGCGGCTGGGCTACGAGGCGATCGGCGCCGATCTCGCCCCCGCCATGCTCGCCCAGGCGCGCTTGAAACATCCGGCCGCCTGCCTGGTGGCCGCCGATCTCGCTCGGCTGCCGCTGCGCGACGGCGCGGTGGACGCCGCCGTGTGCGTCCGCCTGCTGCATCTCGTGCGTGAGCGCGAGGAGCGCCTTGCCTTTCTGCGCGAGTTGCGCCGCGTGTCCCGCCTGGGCGCCATCGTAGATTGGCGGCACGGCCGCACGCTGCGCGTCTGGGGCCGGCGCCTGCGCTGGCGCCTGGGGCTGCGCGAGCGCGCGCCCGCCAACCCGTCGGCGCTGGAGATCCACGCAGAAATGACGGCCGCCGGCTTCAGGATGGTGGAGCTGCTGCCGGTGCATCGCGCGCCTTTTCTCTCCGACAAAGTGCTGGCCGTGGCCCTGGTGTCCTAGAATTCCCGTGGTCATGCCCAGCGGATACGAAGCGGCACTGCAGGGACTCGCGCTCGCCGACGGCGGCGACCGGGCCTGGCTGGAAATGCGCGGTCCTGACAGCGCTGACTTCCTGCAGCGCGTGCTGTCGAGCGATCTCCGGCGCCTCGCAGCGGGCGGCGGCCAGTGGTCGGCGCTGCTCGACGGGCACGGCCACTGGATCGCGGATCTTCTGCTGTTTCGCCTCGGCGCGGCAGCCGATGAGGTGTTTGGTCTGGACGTGGACGCAACTCTCTTGACGACGCTGGCCCAACGCCTGGACTTGCTGCGCTTCGGCGAACGCCTGTCCTGGGGCGATGCGGCGGCGCAGCCCGCGCGTCTGCTGCTGCTTGGACCGGGGGGGGCGGCGGCGTTGTCGGCCCGCGGTCTGCCCGCGCCGCCGGATGGAGAAGGCTTCGGCATCGTGCGGCACGGGGCGCTCCTGCTGCTGCGCCGGCCCGATCGCGGCGCGCCCTGCGTGGAGTTGTTGGGCAATCGCGCGGAACTGGCGGCTCTCGAGCAAGACTTGCGGGCGGCCGTCGCCGCGCGCGCCGACGCGGAGGCGCTGGAAACTCTGCGCATCGAAGGCTTCATTCCGCGCCACGGCGTCGACTTCGACGCCGAGACGACGCTGCCCGTGAGCGGCGAGTGGCGCAGGGCCTCGGTGACCAAGGGCTGCTACTCCGGCCAGGAGGTCGTGGCGCGCATCAACACCTACGGCGAGGCGCCGCGGCAGCTCTGCCGGCTGCACTTCGAGGATGGCGCCGACATGCGAGGCGCCGAATTGATGGACGAGACCGGGCGCAGCTCCGGCACCGTGAGTTCGTGGGCCTTCTCGCCGCGGCTCGGCCATGGCGTCGGGCTCGGCACGCTGCGCCGGCGCGCGGCGGTGAACGGCGCGCAACTGACGGCCGTCCGCGAGGCGGCGCGGTCGCGCGTGCGCGTCGAAGTGCCCGTCAAACAATTGGGATGAAAAATCGCAATCTGACCGGACTCGCCGTGCTGCTGCTGCTGGTGGCGGCGATCTTCTTCGGCTCCGTGATGTGTCCGCCGGCCAGCGAGCGCGGCGCGCCGGATCGCGCGGCTGCGGCGGCGGCGAAGCCGGCAGCCGCGCCGCCGCTCGCCGGTGCCGATGCCGCGGCGCCGGAGCGCGAAGAGGCGCCAGGCGAAGTGCCCGCCGCCGTGGACGAAGTGCTCGTGCGCGTGACGGATCTGGCGGGCAATCCGCTCACGGGCGCGGAGATTTTTTTGCTGTGGGCGGACAAGCCGGGCGCCAGTCCCGCTGCGCGCGCGCACAGCGGCGCCGACGGCACCTGGCTGTTTGAACGGCTGCCCCACGCCCGCTACCGCCTGCATGCCGTCGCCAGCGGCTACTTTCCGAGCGCGCAGCACGAGGAGGTGCAGCTGCCGGCGCGCGCGCGGCCGGAGATCCTGCTGCCGCTCGAGCGCGGCGGGCTGATCACCGGCTTCGTGTTCGGCATGGACGGATTGGAGCGCCCATTCGGCTGGCTGCGCTTCCGCGATCTGGACGGCGGCGCGAGCGTGCTGGTGCGCAGCGACGAGCGCGGCGCCTTCAGTTCAGGACCGCTCCGGCGCGGCGCCTGGGAAGTCGTCTGGATCGAGCACGAACAGGCCGAGCCGGATCCGCGCCTGAAGTGGACCGCCACGACCGAGCCCGGTTCGCAGCTCGAGTTGCTGGTGACGGTGGACGCGGTGCGCCCCGGGAAGGAAGCCCGCGCCGGACGCACGGTCGGGATCGTGCCGCGATGACCCCCCACCGGATACTGGCCCAGACGGCTGCGGACGCGCAGTCAAGAAAGGCGTAACCAGGCCCGGGGACGGGCCCGGAAGAGGAATTGGGGGCGCGAGGCGCGCCCTGCGCAGCGTTTCAGGCCCGCAGCCCGCTGCCGGCCGTCTGCGCCCTTCTTCTGGCCTTTCGGACCTCCAGCCGTCTGGGCCAGTATCCGAGTCTAGGTTGGGCGCCGCCGCAGCAGCGCAAAGGAGGCGCCGAGCAGCAGCACCGCGCAGGCGAAGCGCTGGCCCGGATTCCATTGGGTGAGGGCGCGGGAGGTCACGACGGCCGGTTGGAGAGCGAGGCGGGCTCCGGCGCGAGCCCAGGGCCGCTCGGCGATCCAGGCGGCGGCGGCGGGGCCTTCGCGGTAGTACCAGCTGATGAAACTGCGGCCCGGCGCGCTCGTCGCCAGGTACTCGTCGCGCAGGCCGCGCAGCGCCAGGACTTCGGGCGCGTCGTAGTCGCCGTGCGCGGCCGTGGCGACGAAGCAGCCGCTGGTCTCGTCGCCGGAACCGCCGTCCACCAGGAATTCGAAAAGGCCGGTCTGACCGCCTGGATTGGTCACCTCCAACTCGTGGAGGCCGGCGGCGAGACTCGGCAGGGTGATCTCCATGATGGTTCCGGGCACCGGCACGCTGATGTCGGCCTGCGGAATGGCGACGCCGTTCAGTTCGACGGCAATCTGGCCGGTGGGGCCGCCGAGATCGAAGTCCACGAAACCGCCGGTGGCAGGGGCCGTGAGCGTGAGAATTTCGCCCTCGACACTGGGGGTGATGCTGCCGCTGACCGAGGCCGTGAGAGGATTGTCCAGGATGGGCGGCGTCAGCAGCGTGCCCTCCTGCGACACGGGCACGCCGTCGAACCAGCAGAAGCAGGCGTATTGATCGGTGCTCTGGGCGATCGTGAGATCGAAGTCCAGGGCAAAGCCGGTGAACGTGTTGAAGCAGCCGACGCCGCCATCCGGGTGGCCGCCGAAGTTCGGATCCGAATTGCGGTTCAACGGATTGGGCTGCGCCGCCTCGATCTGCACGCCGGTCTCCGTGCCGCTGAAGACGTTGCCGTAGAAGTCGGAAGTGACGTCGGCGAGGTTGTTGGTGTCGTTGTCGGTGCTGGACATCACGGCCACGTCGAAGCCCGCAACCTCACAGAAGCAGATGTAGCAGGACACGAGGGCGCCTTCGCCCAGCACGCCGATCTCGGCCATGAGTCCGATGCCCACCCCCGCCACGCTGCCGGCGCCGTCCAGATTGTTGGCGAGCACGGTCGCGGCGACCGTCGCCACGTTCAATCCGTTGCCGCCGGAGCCGGACGCGGCAGCCAGCATGCCGTCGTTGCAGCCGGAGATCCGGTTGCGTTGCACGACGAAACCGGCGGAGATCTCGCCGTCGCCGCTCGCGGCCAGGACCACCCCCGTCGCGAAGTCGCCCAGGATCTGGTTGTTGGTCAGGCCGCCGTCGTCGAGCACTCCGTCTGAAACCGTCACGCTGAGCGCGGTGGCGCCGGTCACGGCGGCGAAGTCGCAGCCGCTGACTTCGAAATTCTGGCCGACGGCGCTGGTGCTGAAGACCGCGACGAAGGGATTGGTGCCGTCGCTGAAGCTGCAGTTCTGCAGCAGCAATCCGTCCACCGTGCGTCCGGCCTGAATGGTGAAGAGGGTCGTGGCATCGGTGAAGCCGACGCCGCTGACGGAGGTCTCCTCGGTGATGTTGCCGCCCAGATTGAACAAGGTGGCCGCGCCGTTGCCGTCGAAGACCGGAATGCCCCCGAGGCCGCTGATGCGCACACCGTTCTTAATGCCGATCGGAAAGGATTCGCCGGAGGCCGCGGAATAGGTGCCTGGCACGCAGAACACGTTGTCGCCGGCGGCGGCCTGGGTGAGCGCGAAGGTGACCGACTGGAAGGCGTCGCCCTGGCTCAGGCCGCCATTCGAATCGTCGCCCAGCACGGGGTCCACAAACCAGCCCTGCTGGGCAGAGAGGGAACCCGTGGTGGCGAGGAGGCCAATTACAATGCTTAAGAATTGTTTATTCATGGGAGCAAGGATGAACCGCAGAGGATCTGGTCTTCTCATCGGCTCAGGAACCGCGCACTTGCATCACTTCCAGGAGCGAGTGTCCGGTCATGACGGCGGGCTGCTCCAGAGACATGGCCTGCATGAGCGTGGGCGCAACGTCCGCCAGAACGCCCATCGGCCGCAGGCGCGCGCCGCGGAAGCGCTCGCCGATCAGGATGAAGGGCACCGGATTCGTGGTGTGGGAGGTGTGCGGCTCGAGCGTGATCGGATCGCGCATCTGCTCGGCGTTGCCGTGATCGGCGGTGATGGCCACGGTGCCGCCGCGCGCCAGGGCCTGATCCACGATGCGCTTGAGGCTGTCATCCACGGCGCGCACCGCGGCTTCCGTCGCCGGCTGGATGCCGGAGTGACCGACCATGTCCGCGTTGGCGTAGTTGATCACGTACAAATCCGTCGCGCCGTCTTCGAGGCGCCGGCAGATCTGGTTGGTGACCTCCGGCGCGCTCATCTCCGGCTGCAAGTCGTAGGTCGCCACTTTCGGCGAGGGCACCATCGTGCGCTCTTCGCCCGGGTAAGGCTCCTCGCGGCCGCCGTTGAAGAAGTAAGTGACGTGCGCGTACTTCTCGGTCTCGGCGCAGCGGTACTGGCGCAGGCCGCGATGCGCCACCAGCTCGCCGAACATGCTGACCAATTCCTCCGGCGGGAAGGCCACGGCGCAGGCGAAATCCTTGCGGTACTGCGTCATCGTGGCGAGATGGATCCGGGGCACGCGGCCGCGCGGGAAGGCGCGCGCGTCAAAGTCGGATCCGGCCAGCAAGGCCTCGGTGATCTGCCGCATGCGATCGGCCCGGAAGTTGAAGGCGATGATCGCGTCGCCCTCCACCAGCGGACAGGGCGCGCCGATCAGCGCCGGCTGCGCGAACTCGTCGCTCTCGCCGCGCGCCGCGGCCGCGGCCGCCGCCTGCCGCGCGGTGGCGGCGCCGAAGGGCGCGCGCGCGTGCACCAGCAGATCCCAGAAGCGCTGCGTGCGCTCCCAGTTGCGGTCGCGGTCCATCGCGTGATAGCGCCCGCAGACGGAGGCGATGCGGCCGCCGCGGCGGGCGAGCATCTCTTCCAATTGGGAAAGAAATCCCGGCGCGGAGTGCGGCGGCGTGTCGCGGCCGTCGAGAATGGCGTGGACGAGCACGCGCTCGCCCGGCAGGCCGCCGGCGCGCGCCAGGGCCAGCAGAGCCTCGTAATGCGCGGCCGTGGCGTGCACCCCGCCGTCGCCGATCAGGCCAAAGAGGTGCAGTTTTCCGCCGGAGCGCCGCGCGTGCTCGACGGCGCCGCGCAGGGCGCCGTTCTCGGCGAACTCGCCGGTTTCGATCGCTTTGTCAATGCGCGTGATCGTTTGATAGACGATGCGCCCGGCGCCCATGTTCGTATGCCCGACCTCGCTGTTGCCCATCAGGCCGAGCGGCAGGCCCACCTCGCGGCCGCTGGCGGAGAGCAGCGCGCGCGGCCAGCGGCTCCACCAGTCCAAAAAGTGGCGCGCCGGCGCGCGCGTGATCGCGTTCCAGTCCGTGTCCGGGGCGTGGCCCCAGCCGTCGAGGATGATCAGGAGGGTCGGCGGGCGGGGCGTCATCGCGGGAAATTGACCGGCTTCGCGGCGGTGCGGACCGTAATACGATAACGAAGGCCATGAAGTTCCTCCTCACCCTTTCCGCTGCTGCGCTGCTGGCCGCGTGCGCGACCACCCCGCAAGGGCGCAATCAATTCATTCTGCTGTCCAGCGCCGAGGAAATGCGCCTGGGCGCCGAAGCCTACGATCAGATGCTGGCCGAGGAGAAGCTGATCACGAGCGGGCCGCAGTACGAGATGGTGCAACGCCTGGGCAAGCGCATCGCGGCCTCAGCCAAGGATCTCTATCCCGAGACGGATGCCAAGAACTTCCGCTGGGAGTTCGTGCTGATCGACGATCCCAAGATGGTGAACGCCTGGGCGCTGCCCGGCGGGAAGTGCGCGGTCTACACCGGCCTGCTGCCCGTGACGCAGGACGAGGCCAGCCTGGCGGCCGTCGTCGGCCACGAAGTCGGACACGCCATCTTGCGTCACGGCGCGGAGCGCATGAGCCACAACATGGCGCTGCAAGGCTTGCTCATGGGCGCGAGCTTCTCGATGCGCGACATGGACGGCGATCAGCAGATGGCCATCATGGCGGCGCTCGGCGCCGGCGCCACCGTCGGCGTGATGCTGCCGTTCTCGCGCTCGCACGAGTCCGAAGCCGACGAGTACGGGCTCTTCCTCTCCGCCAACGCCGGCTACGATCCGACCGCGGCCGTGGGATTGTGGGAACGCATGGGCGCGGCCAGCGGCGGCGGCGGTCCGCCCGAGTGGCTGTCCACGCACCCGAGCGAGAGCACGCGCATCGAGCGCCTCCAGGAGATCATGCCGGAGGCCGAAGCGCTCTACGAAAAGGCGCTGACCCGCGACCGCAAGCCGCGGCAGTAGCGAGACGCTCTCAGGCGCGCGCCCGCAAGCGGTACCAGAGCGATCCCCCGCCCGCCTTGCGGCCTGCGGGCAGCAGCCGCGCCGCCTGCTCGGCCTGGAAGTTGGCGGCGTACTTGCTGCCGAAGAGCACTTCGGCGCGCGGATTGTCAAGCAGGTAAGCGTAGAGCAGATACTGCTCGGTCCAGTAGATGTGCCGCTCCAGCGCCTTGCGCGGGGGAAATCCGAAGGGCAGGAAAACGTCGTGCGAGTGGATCAGCATCTCCTTGCGCAGTTCCGGCATGACCATCAGATAGAGCATCAGGCAATCGCTGCCGATCTTGACGGTATGCGTGGAGTCAATGAACCACAGGTCCGCCGATTCAACGATCTTCAGCAGTTCCTCCGGCGCGTGATCCTGCACCGCCTTGCGATGAATGGTCTCGACCGACTTGACCGAGTCGAGCCAGGGCTTGGGATAGGGCTCGATCAACACCTGCGTGCCGCCGCCGTTGCGCCGCAACGCGGCGTCGGCCACCAGCGTCGAGTAGCCGCTGCCGATCTCCACGATGCGCTGCGGGCGGAAGCGCCGGATCACGCAGTAGTAGGCGGCCGCGTCGAGGGAGGTGAACGCGCCGTTGTCCCAGTAGTAGCCCTGAGGCATCACGTCGTCGCCGTCGGCGGGCGGGCGGAATTCCTCGGCGAAGGGCCGGATCTCCTCCAGAAAGGCGTTCATGCGCGCCGCGTCGAACACGCGCGGCGAGTGATAGGGCCCGCGCGGGGCGAAGCGCTGCTCGAAGCTGCCCTCGATCTCCGCCACCGATGGCACGTTGGAGTAGAAGTTGGCAGGCACCACGTTGACCTTCGCGTCCTGCAGCCGCCGCCGCTGCTCGGGATCGGTCCACAGCACGCGCCGCGCCAGGTCCACCAGGGTCTTGAACTCCTTCTCGCTCAAGGGCGGCGCGACGACGTGGCCTTCGCTCTTCATGTCCCGCCGAGGTTACCATTCCCGCCACGATGAGCGGCCCCAGTTTGCGCGTAGGTGTCGATCTCGGCGGCACCTCCGCCAAGATCGGCCTGGTGCGTGACGGCGAACTGGTGCGGCGCGCCCAGGTGCCCAATCCTCACGATCTGGAAGCCTGCGTGACGGCCATCGTCGGCGCCGTGGAGACCATGATGGACGGCCAGTCGCCGGATTCCGTGGGCGTCGGGCTGCCGGGCGTCACCGACGAAACGCAGCGCGTGATCCTCAGCGCGCCCAATCTGGTCTTCCTCGAGCATCAGGAATTCGCATTCGCCCTCGAGCGCCGCCTGGGCGTGCCGGTCAAACTCGAGAACGACGCCAACGTCGCCGCGCTCGGCGAGGCGCGCTTCGGCACCGGCGCGCACTATCCCAATTTTCTCCTGGCCACTCTCGGCACCGGCGTCGGCGGCGGCATCGTGCTGAACGGCGAACTGTGGCGCGGTCCCGGCGGCATGGCCGGCGAGTTCGGCCACATTTCCGTCGGCCACGGGCTCACCTGCGGCTGCGGCTCGATCGGCTGCCTCGAAGCGGTCGCCAGCGCCCGCGCCATGGAGCGCGCCGGCGAAGAGGCCTTCGGCCGCGCGCTGGCGCTGCCGGAATTGATCCAGCTCGCCGAGGCTGCACGGCCGGATCCGCGCGCGCTGGCCGTCTTCGAGAACGCCGGCCGCTACTTCGGCGAAGCGCTGGCCAACGTCGCGCTGCTGCTCGACCTGCGCGTGTTCCTGGTCGGCGGCGGCGGCGCGCCCGTGCTCAAGCTGCTCGAGCCGCACGCCCTTGCCGTGCTCGACCGCCGCGCCTTCGGCCGCCGCGCCGCCGACTTCACCTTGCTGCCCGCGCGCCTGGGCAACGACGCCGGCGTGCTGGGCGCGGCGATGCTCTAGGTTGCGCGCCTAGTTGCCGCCGACTTCCTTGCGGATCTCGGCGAGCATCTGCTCGGCGTTGTCAGAGTTGACTTCGGCGGCCGCCTTGGCCGCGGCTTCTTCGACGGTCGGCACCACCTTCAGGATCGCCTCTTCGTCCATTTCGACTCCGGCCGCGCCGCCGCCGGTTCCGGTCGCGGCCGCCGCGCCGGCGCCCGTCCCGGTCGCGGGAGCCTTGTCAGCTCCGCCCGCGGGAGCGGCAGCCGGACTGCGCTGCATGCCGGCGTTGGGATCGGCCGGCGCTTCTTCTTTGGATCCGCAGGCCGCGAGGGCCAGCAGCAGGGCGGAGGAAATCAGGAGGTGCGTGCGCATGGGATCTACTCCGGCTTCGAATCGGGTTTGTCCTTGGCCTTTTCGCGCGCCTTGTCGGCGTCTTTCTTGGCGTCTTTGATCTTGTCGTCGGCCTTCGCGCCGGTCTGATCTTTCATCGCCTCGCGCGCCTTCGCGTTCTTCGGCGGCTTCACGGGCTTGCCCTTGCCGTGCTTCTCGAGGAAGGCCAGCGCCGCGTCTACCTTCTCCTCGCCGTGCTGGCTGCGGAGCTTGGCGTCGCGCTTGGCGTGGTGCTCGTCGTTCTTGAGCCGCAGCTCCGCGACTTCGGCGAGCATCTTCGCGTTCTTCTTCTCGGTGGCGATCTGCTCGATGCGCTCGAGTTGCGCCAGCCGCTTGCGGTAGCGCGCCTCCTCGAAGGCCACCGGCTTCAGCACGTCTTTGTTGGCGCGCGCGGCGGCCGCGCCGGGAGCGTCCTTCGCCGCCCCGCTCTTGGCCGCGGCGTCCTGGGCGGGAACGTCCTTGGCGTTCTTGACCTTGGCGTCGAGGGGCTTGTCCTTCGGCGGCGTGGTTGCCTGGGCGAAGGCCGGGGCGGCGACGAGCGCCAGCGCGCTCATGGCCGAAATCAGCAGGCGGAGGGGTGAGTTCATGGTCGTTGCCGAGCAGCCGATTCTACTGCGGGAGCCGGCGCGAGCGCAGCAGTTTGCGCGGCGCGTCCACGAGCACCGAGGTCTTGAATTCTTCGCTCCATTCCCTAAGCCCCCAGAAGGCCTCGGCATTGGCCCGGAGGTCGCGCACGCCCGGACTGGGCCAGTCCGTGCCCCACAGCACCTTGCCCTGCAGTTCGGGCAGGCGCGGCAGCAATTGCGGCAGCTTGCGCGGCGGAATGCCGGAGAGGTCGAGGCGCACGCGCTCGTGCCGACGGCACAAGAACCAAGCCTCTTCGTACCAGAGGGGCCGGCCCGCGTGGGCGAGCACCAGATCCAAGCCGGGAAAATCCACGGCCACGTCGTCGCAGTCCATCGGGTTGCCCAGGCGCGAGCGCGCGCCGGGGAAGATGGAAGTGCCGGTGTGAATCATGACCGGCACGTCGCGCTCCTCGCAGGCTTCGTAGACCGCGCGCAGACCGGGCAATTCGCCGCGCAGATAGGCGTTGGCGGCGAACTCCTGGTGCGGCGGATGGATTTTGATGCCGTCCACGCGCAATTCGTCCAACAGGCGCCGCATCTCCCCCGCCACGTCGGCGCAGAATCCGGGATGCACGCCGCCCCAGGCGAAGAAGACCTCCGGCCGCTGGTTGCGATAGGCGGCGATCCAGTCGTTGCAGCTGGCGTCGAAGCCCATCAGCCGCGGCGACACGTAGTTGATCAGCCCGACGCGCGCCACGCCCTGCGCCGCCAAATGATCGGCCAGCGCCTGCGGATCCTGCTGGAAGCGCAGGATGTCGCCGACGTCGTCGCGCCCCTTCTCGATCGTGGCGCGCGGCGCCGCCTTGATCTGCGCCCACGGCTGGATGTGCACGTGAACGTCGTGAATTCCGGCCGGCGCTGCCACCGGCGGATTCTAGAAGAGCTTCAGCTTCGCCGGTTTGTGGCCCGGGAAGAAATCCTTGCCGGGCTCGAAGCCGAAGGAGTTGGCCAGCACGCTCGCGTAGACGTCGCGGAAGTCGGTGGTCGCCGGGAGATCGCGCCCTTGATAGAGCGCCTTGGGCGCGAGGCCCTCCCACTTGCCGTGCACCTGCCCGCCCTTGACGCCGCCGCCGATCACCCACATGACGCCGCCGTGGCCGTGATCGGTGCCGTTGTTGCCGTTCTCGCGGGCGGTGCGGCCGAACTCGCTCACGAGCAGCACGGTGGTCGTGGCCATGCGCGGCCCCAGCTCACTGACGAAGGCGTGGAGGCTCTGCGCCAGATCCTTCATGCGCCCAGCCATCTTGCCGTCGGCGCCGCCGGCGTTGGTGTGGTCGTCCCAGCCGCCGTAGTCGAGGCCCGCGACTTCCAGCCCGGCGTCGGCGCGGATGACCTTCGACAGCACGGCCAAGCGGCGGCCGAACTGGCTGTCCGGGTAGTCGTTGGGCGAGACGGCGGCGGTGGCGCGCTCGTCGCGGGCGCGCCGCCGGTCGCGGGGATCGGGCCGCGCGCCGCCTTCTTGGCCCGCGCCCGGGCCGCCCGCCGCGTCGCCGATGATCTCCTGAAAGCGGCGCAGGGTTTCGATTGTCATACGGCCCGACTCGACCACGCCGGTGTCGTCGTCGTCGCGGCGGCCCTGCATGTCCTGGCCGCCCTCCATCATGTCGCTGCCGTCGCCGTAGAAGTCCTCGAAACGGTCGAGGGTCTGGCCGCCGCGCTTGCGATCCAGATTGGTCGGCACGGCGAGCACCTTGTACTGCCCGCGCAGCGAGCGCGGCAGCAGATCCTGCATGCCCAGCGCGCGGAACTCGCTGGCCCCGCCCTGGGCGCTGGCCGCGAGGAAGCGGTTCATCCAGCCCTGGCGCACGGTGCGGTCGCCGGGCGCGGCGTACTCCATCCAATCCTGCGCGTCGAAGTGGCTGCGCGTCGGGTGCGGCGAGCCGGCGCAGACGATCGGCGCCAGCAATTTCGCGTCCCAGGCCGGCTTCAGCGGCGCCAGCGCCGGGTGCAGCGCGAAGGTGCCGTCGAGCGGCAGCACGCCTTCGGCTTCCGACAGGTGCAGCGTCGGCCGGCCGGCGAGGAAATCCTCGTCCTGCCAGGGCAGCAGCATGTGCAGGGCGTCGGTGCCGCCGCGCAGAAACACGACGACGAGGGCCGCGCCGCCGCCGGCCGCAGGCTCCTGCGCGCCGAACAGGCGGGCGCGCGGCAAGGCGAGGCCCGCGGCCGCCGCAGCAGCGCCCCACTTGAGAAAGAGACGGCGGTCGAGTGCAGTCATGGCGCTCACTGTTTCTGGAATTCGGGCGAGCCGAGCAGAAGGCCGACCAGTTGCGGGCCGAGCTCGCGCAGATCCGGCACTTTTTTCTTGGCCAGGTACTCGCTGGTCACGGTGGCGAGGGCGGCGCGGGTGCGCTCGCCGGCGCCTTCGGGCACCAGCAGCAGGCTCAGGTGATGCTGCCAGGTTTCGGGCGGCGCGTCGTCGGGCACCGCGTCCCAGAACTCCGCGGGAATCCGCACGCCGCGCAGCCGGCCTTCCGCCAGATCCATCGCGAACTGCCAGCGCAGGGCCAGCACTCCCGGATCCAGCCAGGCCTCGGCCGTGTCGTACCAGCCGGTCGGATCGTCGCAGAAGTAGACCGGCTGATTCATGCTCATCAGGGTGCCGATCAGCATTTGCGCATCCGTGATTTCGGCGCCGGTGGCGCGCAGGGCGCTGACGACGAACTCGAAGGGCGTCTTGAACTTGGCCTCGAAGTTTTCGCGCGCCCAGAACTCCTCGCTGGCGACGATGGCGCGCACGGTGGCCGTGAGATTGCCGTCGGTCTTCAAGAACACCTTGGCGGCGGCGTCCACCACCGCCGCGGGCGGATCGTCGTTGACCAGATAGCGCGTGAGTTTGGTGGCGATGAAACGGGCGGTGTTCTTGTGGCCGGCGAGATGCTCCAGAATGGCTTCGCCCTGGCCCGGGCCGCCTTCCTTGTCCTCGCCAAATGTCTTGCCGAGCACGCGCTTGTCGCCCTCGACGTGCATGTCGGCGCGGAACGTGAACTCCTGCGAGGCGCGCCGGCCGGCGTCGTAGGTCCAGCCGGTCAGCGCCTCGGCCAGCGCCACGACGTCGTCTTGCTCGTAGCCGTTGTCCACGCCCAGGGTGTGCAGCTCCAGGAGCTCGCGCGCGTAGTTCTCGTTGAGGCCGCGCTCGGCGGCGATCTGCACCTCTTCGGAGGCGCGCGCCTCGGAGCCGGTGCGCCGCTTCACGTTGCGCTCGATTTCCGCCAGCTCCTGCTTGGTCGGCGGCCGCCGCGACACGGCGTTGTCAAGGTAGTTCAGCATCGCCGCGTGCCGCGCCGAGGCGCGCAGCATGTCGGCGAAATTGCCGAAGACGTTGCGGCGCACCACCATGCGCTCGTAGTCGTTGATCTGCACCTCGATGGCGTCGCCCTTGGTGAAGGAGACGTTGAAGTGATTGCGCCAGAAGTCCGACAGCACCTCTTCGGCGCGGCGGTCTGACAGCACGGCGCGGTAGAGCACCGAATGAATCAACTCGCGGCCGGGCTGGCGGCGGCGCTCGCGCAGTTGCTGGCGCTCCTCCTCGCTGAGGTCTTCCTCTTTCTTGCCGCGGCCGACGTAATCCTGATACACCCACTGCGAGGCGCCGGCCGGCGAAAGGTCGAGCGTCTCGAAGCCGGCGAGGGCCGACGTCAGGCGCGGATCCTGCGCCGGGGCGGCGCGCAGCTGCTCGTCGAGCCAGGCCGGCTCGCCCATGGCCAGCAGGCGCTCCACTTCTCCGGGCGCCGGGCCGAAGCCCAGCCGGTTCAGCAGATGCACGGCCCGCTCGCGCGGATTCAGCGGCGGCGGCGCCTCCTGCCCAGCGGCAGTTTGCGCCTGGACGGCCAACAGGAGCGCGCAGAGGAGTCCGGGCATCGCCACCATCCTATTCCTTATCGGCGGATGGAACACCGTCAACGCCCGGAAGTTCCGGCGGCGGGCCTTCGCAGCGGATCCAGGGACCCAAGAAGCGGCCCCGTCCTCGCCTGACCTCGAGCAAAGGGCGCATGACGTCGATTCCACCCATTCTGACCACCCGCCGCAGAGAAGTTCCAGGAGGAATGTCCACGACTTCGTATCCCTCCATGCAGTTTCCGCACCGGGTGAGGGTCCAAAGTTCCCAGAGACCGTACTCGGGATGCCAGCGCTCGTAATCGAAAAAGATCGAAGTCTCCGAGGCCAGTACGCCAATGGAGGAATCCGAGCCGTTCCAAATCTCGATCGTGCACCAACGCTTGTCGTAGGGTGCCACCGGATCCACAGGCTCCTGATCCAGCATGAACATGCGAATGCGCGCACGATCATCCTCCGGCGCCTCGAACGCGGATGGCCGCTCAACATCGTTCGTCTCCCAGCCGGATCCGTTCGGATACACGCGCGCGAGCGGCAGCGCGTCAAACTCCACGGGTTCGCAACGGACGTCCCAGTAGCGCAAGGCGCCGTCCGCGCCGCGCGTGCGCAGGCCCGTCAGCTTGACGTCCTCCGATCCCACGGCGGCGCGCATCGCGCGGCGGATGCCGAGCTTCGCGCCGGGCTCGAGCGCAAACCACTGCGGCGCGAAAAAATCCTCTCGTCCGAGGATGGCTTCGGGAGGCAAGCCTTGGTCCTCCAGCGGCTTGGCGTAAGACCAGAATCCGTCGTCGAGCCAGGCGGTGTAGTCACCGTGCGATTGGAACTCCACGGGCGCATCGCTGACGTTCTCGAGCTCGAATTCGACGACGCGGTGCGCCCCCTGCGCCACGACCCAGCGCTCCCACTCGTTGATCGGCGTCAGGCGGCCAATCGCCCTGAGCAGGACCGGCTGGCGGGCCGGATCGTGGATGAGCGCTTGGTCCAGAGCCTCGAAGAGCGGCCGAGGCGGTTCCTGCGCCGGAGTCGCGCAGGCGCCGAGGAGAACGAGGGTGGAGAGTCGCCAGCGCATCCGGATCACACTATGCGACGGCGCCGGCCCGGTCATCATTCCCAGGCGTAGAAGCCCTGGCCCGATTTCTT
>CAYVPL010000002.1:0-38879 GCA_964453755.1 uncultured Planctomycetales bacterium | reverse complement strand
ATCGGCCAGTGCCTTGATCGGGGCGAAGAAGCGCTTCAGCGCGGCCATGACATCGTCGAAAGTCTTGCGCAGTTTCTTCAGGCGCTCCGGCAACGTGGCTGCGAAGTTCTCCGACCAGACCTTCACCTTCGGTCCCCAGCCCGCCACGAGCGTCGTCAGCTTCTCCGTCAGGGCGAGCAGCGCCGGCGTGAGCGCGCCGAGGAACGTGCGCACCAGGCCGGACCCGGCCGAGCGCAGGTCCGCGATCGAATCCCCGAGCTGCTCGGCGCCGGCGACGGTGTCGGCCGACATCACCGCGCCGAGTTCGCGCGCCCGCGCGCGCAGACGGTCGATCTCGTCGGCGCCCTGGCCGAGGAAGGGCATCATCTCCACGCCGGCACGGCCGAAGATCCGGGCGGCCATGGCGTTGCGCAGCTCCTGGGATTCGAGCCGCTCCAGGCTTCGCGTGACGTCACCGAACACCGCGTCCGCGCGGCGGATTTTGCCGTCCGAGTCCACCACGCTGACGCCGAGCGCGTCGAAGGCCAGGCGAGAGGCGCCGAGCCCTGCGGCAGCCTCCGCGATGTTGCGCGAGAGCTTGCCGAGGCCGCCCTGCAGGACGTCGAAGGACGTCCCGCTGCGGTCCGCGGCGAACTCCATCTCCTGCAGCCACTCGACGCTGACGCCGAGCTTCTTCGCGGTGGACAAGATCCTGTCGCCGGCCTGCGTGAATGAAATGACCAGAGCTCCGAAGGCGGTGGCTGCCACCGCTCCCATCAGGGCCAGGCGCTGCGTGAGGTTGCCCACCGCTGTCGCGACTCCACGCGTCTTCTGCACCACCGTGCCCATCTGGCTGGCGACTCGATCCAGGCCGGAGGCCTTCGCGAGCCCGGTGAGCGACCGCTGCATCTTCTGAATCGGGAGGAAAGCCTTCTGGATGCTGCGTCGGGCCCGCATAAGCGGCGCGCTGACGCGGTCGATGGCGCCGATGACAACGGAGAGCGGGAACTGGGCCTTGGCGGTCACGGGTTGTTCTGCTTCGTCAGCTTGTCACGCTCGCGGGCGACGTCGCACCAGAACCAGATGTCCTCGCCGCTGAGCTCGTCCAGGTCCTTCGGCGACCATCCCCACCGATCGGCGAAAAGCCCTAGGCTTTGGCGCCAGTCGGGAGGGAAACCCCGAAAAAAGCGGTCACGATCTCCAGGACCTCCGTCAGGTCCTCCGGGTCCAGGCTGTCGATCACGACCGGCGGCTGCTCGGACAGCTTGGCGGCGATGTCCATGAACACGCCCAGCGTGAGCAGTTCATCCTTCAGCGGGATGCTGCGGAAGTCCTTCGAGCGCGCCTTCCGGAACGTCAGCGACGTGATCGGCTTCTCGGCGATCGTGACCGGGTGCTTCAGGGTGTAGGTCTTGCTCGGGTCCACGTCCTACACCTCCTCCGCGTGCAGACCTTCCCAGCGCACCGGGATCTCGCCCTCCTCCGTGGAGGCAGTGCCCTCGCCGGAGAACCAGGCGGAGGAGAGCGCGATCGTCTTGCCGTTGGCGAGCTCCAGGGTGATCAGCTCGCCGTCAGCCTGTGCGAGTTTCTTCAGGTTGAGGTCGCCGCGATCGGTGATCGCGCCCTCGATGAACGGCGCCTGCGGCTCCTCCTTGTAGCCGTGCACCCCGTCGGCGCCGATGATCGTCTCGCGCTTCGCGGTGCCGAGGCCGTAGGTGAAGTTGCCCTTGGCGTTGTGGATGACGCCGCTCACCTTGAGGTGCAAGGTGCCGGCGCGGCGGTTCGGGTACTCGGCCATGAGGATCTCCTAGGCGGCGGACTGCAGGCGGAAGCCGATCTGGACCGCGGTGATCATCAGCTGATTCACGAGGTCCGGCGGCAGGTAGAAGTTGAGGCGGTTCGGGTTCTGCGGATCGCGCTCGACGATCAGCTGCGCGATGAACTGGTCGGCGTTCTCCACCAGGCCGAGCTGCTCCCACTGGCGGAACTTCGCGATCGCGAAGGCGCGGCCGATCTTCGGCGTCATCACGGCCTGGCCGGCGCCGAAGCGCGTTCCATCGTCGGCCAGCTTGTGGCGCGGGAACTGGTTCAGGTACGACGCGTTGAAGTCGTAGCGCAGGTAGCCGAGCGTGAGCATCGTCGTCACGTCCAGGTAGGCCGTGTCGGGCGCGCCGAACGGGTTCTCCTGGTAGCTCGTGATCAGGCGCTCGAGGCGCACCACGTTGCCGGCGTCCACCGTGAAGGTGGAGATGCCGCTGTGCAGAAGCAGGTCTCGCTCCTCGAGCGTGAAGCGGTCGGCCTCCGCCGGCGGCAGCACGCCGGCCAGCGGCAGGGTCTGGAACGGCCGCGCCGGGTCGATGTTGCCGTAGAGCGCCACCGTGGCGCCGACGGCGCCGGCCCACTCGTACGCCGGCGTCGGGCTCTTGTAGAAGCCCATCGGCGTCTGGTGCGGCAGGTTCTGGCCGGTGCCGAAGGTGATCAGGTTCGAGAGCGTCTCGCCCTTCGCCAGGCAGGCCAGGCCCTCGATCATGCGCAGCGGGCCGAAGCGATCCGTTAGCTCCGTGCTGAGGGCGGCGAGGTTGCCCGAGTCGGTCCACGGGCAGACCAGGACGTTGTAGTAGCCCTCGCCCAGCACCGCCCAGACGGTGGCGATGTCCGGATCGCCCGTGCCGCCGGTCAGCAGCACGAAGGCCAGGCCGACGCCGGCGGGCAGGCGCTCGTCCGAGTAGTAGTTAGCCCGGAGGTCGAGGCCGTTCGCCGCGGTGCCCTTGTTGCGCGCCGTGACGGTGACCACGGCGGCGTTGACGGTGGACGTGACGGGCAAGTCGGTGGCGGCGTTGATGGCCGCGTCGATCGCAGTCGCGATGGTGCTGGCCGAAGCGCCGCTCGCGACGGCCACCTGCAGTCGGCGGCCGGCGACGTAGAGGTAGATCGTGCCCGCGGCCGTGGACGGCCCGGTGACCGTGATCGTGCCGGCGGCCGCGGTGCTGCCGCCGGCGTCGTTGACCGCGCAGAACGTCATGCGGGTGGCGCGGTTGTTCAGGAAGAGCGTGCGCGCGATGCCGTGCAGCTGGGATCCCTTGCCGAAGTACTCGGCAGCCTGCGCCTCCGAGGTGACCAGGGTCGGGACGAGCGCCGCCACGGTGCCGGCGGTGAGCCGCTGGCCGAGCACCAGCACGTGGAAGGGCTGGATCGTCGGGCCCTCGTAGGCGCGCGAGGGGTCGAACTCCGTGTAGACGAAGGGGACCCGCAGCGTGTTGGGGATGTCGTTGAAGGTGGGCGGCATGGTGGGGACCTACGACTTCGCGGGCTTCGGGGTGAACTCGACGACTTCGCCGGCGCGCAGCCGGCGCATCCAGTACGTGGTGCGCGGCACCTCGAGTCCCTCCGCAGGAATCCGGCGCCGCGTGGTGGGATCGAGGACGACCAGCTTCTCGCTGCTCGGCTTCACGTGCATGGTGGAGAGCTTCTTCATTGCGGGACGGCGAGTTCGGATTCGATCTCAGGCACTTCATCCACCGGAGCCGTGTCGATTTCGACGCCGGTCTCCGTGAGAGCCGGCAGGTTGTCAGTGGCGGCCTCGGGGGCGTCGACGTGGTAGACGACTTCGAAGGTCAACTTGCAGGCACCGACGACCTGCCGGCCGTCGATGCCGAACTCCTTCTCGACCTTGACCAGCGTGGATGTGTTGGCCTTCCCGTTGAACATGTCGTTCCGGAAGAAGATCTGCTCGATCGCGTGCGCGATGTCGTCGAGCGTGTCCTCGAGCGCGACCTCGGAACTGTCCTCGGCCACGATCTCGAAGTTCAGCGAGACCACGCGCCGGTATTCGCGCGGTGCGTCGGCCGCCAGCGTGATCGAGGCTTCGCCGTCGTCATAGACCCCGATCAGGGGCAGTTCGTCCGACGTCATGGCGGTGCGCCGGTTGCCGTAGACGCGCGCGCCCACCGCCGGGATCTGGTTGAGCAGGATCGCGACCGCCTCCTTCCGGATGAGCTTGCGCTGCAGGCTCACTGCTCGTGCAGCACGGCCAGGCCGCTGCCCTCGCTGTCCGGTTGCCAGTCCACGACCTTGAAGGTCCGGCCGCGGAGCGTGGCGACGTCGCCCTTCTTCGGCGCCGCCGGCAGGTCCGCCAGTCGGATGCCGAGGGTCGGCGTCGCCGAGGAGACCGCCGCCCCGGTGTTCGGGTCCACGGCGATGTAGTCCTCGTCGAACACGGCGCGGAGGTTGATGGCCGCTCCGACCGCCGGCGTGTACACCACCGCCTCGCCGAAGGTGGCAAGGCAGGTGCTGAGCACCCCGGCGGACATCTGCGGCCAGCCCACGTTCAGACGTTGAGCAGGACCTTGGCCGTCGTGACGCCGTTGCCGGCGGCCGCAACCGCGTGCCCGGCGAACGAGTTGTTCGTGCTGACCAAGGTCAGCCGCTTGTTGGTGTCGTCCCAGTAGAGCGGGGAGCCTTCCACCACGACGTCGGTGGTCAGCTTCGCCAGCTCGACGACGCCGCGGACTGCGACGGCGCCGACCGTGGCCGCGGTGATCGCGGCGAGCGCCACGCCCAGGATTCCGGTCGTGGTGCCGCCGATCAGATAGCCGGCGCCGGACGCGAGATCCGCGGCGGGGGTGACGTTGATCACGTCACCGGGCTGGATGATGTTCTTCATGGTGCTGTGGTTGGTTGCGGTGGGCCAGGCGGTTTCCCGCCTGGCCCGGGGTTCTTACGCCTCGCCCTTGCTGCGGTAGATGCCGCGCCAGTCGTTCAGGCCGGCGCCGAAGTCGTGGAAGGCGCGCATCTCGATGCCGAGCGTGTTCCAGCTGGGCTGGGTCTCGACGTGCACGCCGTCCGAACCCTCGAGGTAGGCGTACTCGAGGCCGTCCACCTCGTCCGTGCTCGCGAACGCGAGCCAGGCCTTGGTGCTGACCGCGTCCAGGCGGCCTTCGGGCGTGACCGAGTCGAAGAGTCCGACGTACGGGTTGACGTCGCCGTCCTTGGCCACGTTCGTCTTCGTGGTCAGCTGCGCCGCCTTCAGGGCGAGGCGCGCCGGCACCGCCAGGTGCTTGAGCGTCACGCTCATCTCGGTCGCTCCGTCCTCCATCTTCTGCAGGAATGCCTTCTCCTGCAGCAGGCCGATGCCCTCCACCGAGAGTGCGGTGGTGGCGCCGGTGATGTAGTTCAGGTGGTCGGCGTGGAACAGCTTCTTGCCGTCGGCCATGACGGCACCGAGGCCGTCCGAGCCGATCAGGAGCGCCCAGACGATGTTGAGCTCGACCTGGATGGCGCGCATGCCGAAGCCGGCTGCGAGCTTCAGGAAGGCGTCGAGGTCGTCGTTGATCAGCAGCTCGCGCGAGAGCGCGATCTTGCTGGCGTAGGTCCGCAGGCGGTAGCTCTCGCGGGACTCGCGCATGCTGCCCATCGGGATCTCGCCCCCGATCGGGATCTCCTGCAGCGGCGGCACCTCGCCGAGACGCACGCTGTACTTGGCCTTGAAGTCACGCAGCGAGCTGCGCCGGCCGAACTGCGTGAAGTTGCGCTGCTTCGCCTTGTAGGCGCGCTGCAGCTCCTTGTTCGCGACGTCCGCCGTGACGTAGGGGAAGTCGCTGGAGGTCATCACGCGCTCCACCAGTTCGGCGGTGCCCATGAGGTCCGTCTGGACGCCGCGGGCGGCGAGCATCATCCGGCCGATCTCGAGCAGGGAGCGGGAGCGGAAGCGCTGGCTGGCCTCCGGCAGCGCGTAGAAGCCAGGCCGCTCGCGGTGCAGGAGCGCGCCCGCGACTGCGTCGCGCATCGCGGTGTCCGGCGTGTTGGGCAGCATTCGGATGTTGCCCTGGACCGGCTGCGAGGCGCTGCGCTCGGCCAGTGCGGCGAGGATGCGCTGGTTGACCTGCTGCACCGTGCGGCTGCCCGTGGACAGCCCGGTGATCAGCTCGTCTTCCAGCGCCTGGCCGAGGTTGTTGCCGCGCACGTGCCGGCGCACTTCGGCGAGCTCTGCCTCACGCTCCGTCGCCGTGGGCGACGTGACGGCGGGCGCAGCCGGAGCAGCGGGTGCCGCCGGCGCGGCGGCTCGAGCGGCTTCCGTGGTCGGCGCAGCCGGAGTGGGAGTGGCGGGATCTTCGGGAGGCATGGCTGTTTGGTGAATCGTTCGGGTGGCACCCGCCGGTTGTGCGGCGAAGTGGACGAGGCTCGTGTAGCGCTGAGCCTCGAGAGCGCGAGTACGGACGACTGCGTCGTCATCGAAGGCGACCGGGACGAGCGAGATCTCGTACGGCTGCCAGCGGGTTGCGCGGAAGCGACGCAGTCCGCCGTTCCTCGCGTCCTCAGGTGTGGTGGTCTCTTCCCACTCGAACACCTGGTAGCCGATCGAGCAGTGGCGAAGGATCCCATCCTGCACGTCCAGCGCGATCGGAGCGACGTCCTCGCGCTTGCTCAGGCGCACCAGCGCGATGCCCTCGCCCTTTTCGATCCAGGCACGCTCGACAACGCCAATCACGCCGCGGTCGAACGGTGAGCCGTGCACGCTCGAGCGGGAGTGCGTGTCGATCACCGCCGCGCCGTTGATGAGGCGAGCCAGGTCGACGGCAGCCGTCTCCATGGAGAGCTCCTCGATCCACTCGTTAACCCACTCGCCGGTGGGGGACCAGCCGTAGCGGCGTCCCTCGGCGCCCGTGGACCAGACCAGCTCGAAGGTGCGCTGCTCGGCGTTGAACGAGTTCTCGCGAACCCGCAGGGCGCGCTGGAACGGGTCGATTTGCACGCGATTCGTCGCGCGCTGACCCGCCGCCGGCGGTGATTCGATGACCCTGGGCATCGAGGCCGACACAATCACACGGGAAGGCCCGCGTCAAGTGGCAGCGAAACCGGTGCTCTGGCGCTACTTCTTGGCCACCGGCTGCTCGCTGTCCGGAACGTCGCCGGCCTGAAGAATTCCCGAGAGGGTGACCTTGCGCGGATCGCTGTCCAGGATGATTTCCAGCGCATCCAGCTTCTTGTTCACCGTCCGGTACTCCTGCATGACTTCGTCGAAATCCTCGCCGTCCTGCTCGAGCGCCTGACTGAGCGGAATCAGGCCGGCACGGATTCCCGCCCGGAGCGCCGGGATTTCCTTGGTCGGGTCCAGCATCCGCTTCTTCGGCGGGCGCCAGCTCACCGAGACGGGCAGGGTCAGGGCGCCGGAGAGGTAGGCGATATCCAGCCACCACTGGAAGACGGGCTGGCAGAACTGCGGAATCATGAGATTCCACTGCCAGTCCTCGATGTTCTGGCCGAAATCGTTCCAAGCCATCCGCGCGCTCGAGTAATTGGTCCGGCTGTAGTCGCTCGTCATCAGCTCGTACGGCACCGCCCAGCCAGCTGCGATCTCGTGAAGGGTGACACTGGCGTAGGCCTCGATGTCGTTGACCTGCGGCGGGTTGGAGAACTTGACGTCGCGGCCAGGCCCCAACTTCTGCACCGTGCCGGATTCCATCGAGTCCACTTCCAGCGGACCGCCGGTCGAAGGATTCTCGGGGTCGGCGTCGATCTCGAAGGCGGCGTAACAGGCAGCCACGATCTGCTTCTGCAGGGTGGCGTCGGAGTACTCATCCCAGTTGCGCGAGCGCAGGATCACCGCCGCGCCAGCCGGCACGCCGCGCGCCTGGCCAGGGCGCTCTTGCTCGAAGACGTGCAGGATCTCCGAGGCCTCCACGCGTTGCGATTCGAAGGAGCGCGCACTCCAGGCGGCCGCCTCGCCGGGGTGATCCGGGAAGAGCCAATAGGCCGCGCGCCGCCCGATCCGGTCGAACTCCACGCCTTGGATCACGGTGTTGCCGTTCTCCTGCCGGCCGTCCTTCATCGTGTCCAGGTGATCCGGCTCGATCACCTGCAGCTGCAGCGGCACGAGCAATCCATCCCCGGGCTGACGCACGCGCCGCCGCACGAGAACCTCTCCCGACTGACACCCCGTGTTCATCACGAGTTTCTGCAGCACGGAGAAATTTCCGCGGCCGCCGGCGTCGATCGACGGCGTGCCCATGGTCAAGTTCCAGAGATCTTTCGCCTGCTTGACTGCTCGCTCGCTGCCAAGAAAGCGCGGCGTGATGCCGGTGCCAACCGTGTTCTTGACGATTCCTCGGATGGCCGCCTTGGCATAGGGATTGTTCCTGGCCAGGTCGCGAACGCGGTTGCGAAGGCGGGTGAGCGCGGGACCGATCTCGGCATTGGCCGAGCGCGACGGAGTCCACCAGCCGTCCGTGCGCCGGCCGAGCGCGGCGCCTTCGTAGGTGCGTTGCAGAGCTGCACGATGCTGCAGTCGGTTCCTGCCAGCGCGCGGGTTGATCCAGCCAACCAGTCGGTCGAGCGCGGTCGGAGTGACCCGGATGGGCATCCGGTCCATTCCCACCAGCAGGCGCGGACGTAGCCGATTGCGCTCCCAGTTGAATTCGCTCATTCGGTTCCCTTCCTGAAACTGAACAGCTTCCTGCCACCGTTTGCCGACGTGAGGCCGAGGGCGCGCTGCATCCGGTCCTGCAAGCGCAGCATCTCCTCGAGGCTGCGATAGGTGACGGTGCGATCACGGTACTTCACGGTCAGCACACCTTCCGCGATCGCCGCGTTGAGCGCGTCTAGCTGCCCCTGTGTCCAGGACGCCACTTTCTAGGCCTCCACGCCGGCTGTTTGGTGGACGGGGGCTTGGCTGCGGCCTTGGCCGCCGGCGCCTTCTGATTCACGCCGAGCATCATTTCCAGCTCCGCCCATTCGGCCTCCTGCCAGTAGTCCACCCGCAGCACGTACGCCGCGGCGCGCGCGTAGACCGCTTCGTCCAGTGCTTCGTTGCGTTCGTAGACCTTGACCCATTCCAGCTTGCCTTTCTTGTTGACTCGGATTTCCTCTCCGCACAGTTGCCGGCAGAATTCTTCGTCGGCGTCCTCTGGGAGGTGACAATAGCCGAAGGGGAAGGGCTCGTCAGCCTTGGTTGGTGGCTTGAGCTGGAGCCAGCCGTACAGCTCCTCCTTGCCCATGCCCGAGCCCACCGGCCAGAGCAGGACACCACGCGCGGCGCGGCGGCCGCGGAAGTTGATGTCCATCGGCTTCGGCGTGCCGACCAGCATCGGGAGGTTGCGGAAGCTGCGGCCGTCCACGGCCAGCACGGAGTGCCCAGATTTCCCGCGGCACCAGGAGTAGACCGCATGCGTTCGGTGGCCGGTGTCGATAGCGAGGCTACGGATCTGCATCATCTGCCCGCCGGCGTGCTTGTACCGAGCCGTGGTCCGCAGTTTCTCCAGAGCTTTGAAAGGCTCGTCTGTGGCCGTGTCGCCTTCGATCGTGAACCGGTCGACCAGCCAGCGCTCGAGGTTGCGGCCGAAGGCATAGACCGAGCCTTGGATCCGATTGCCTTGGACGTCCACGCCGGCGACGAGGACTAAGCCTCCGCGCGGCACGGTCCCGAAGTGGTAGGGCTCGCGCCGCTGCAGGAGCTTCTCCCAATCCGGAGCCTCGCCCTTCTGCTGGTAAGGCTCGGCAAGCTGCGTCATTACGAAGTTCTTCAGCGCGCCGACCTTGAGCCGCGGCTTGTGGATGTCCACCCACTGCTTCGCCAGCGCCTTCCAGCTCGTGGCGCCCGGCGGCTGGTAGAGCGCGTTCCAGTGAAAGCTGCGGTGCGTGCCGCTGCGCTCCGGCTTCTCCGGCGCCCACCTTCCCGCAGCCAGCATCGCGCCCTTCATCCGCTCAGGGATGGGCTTCTTGCACTCCTCGCACTCATAGTGGACGTCGTGGACCTCCTGATCTGCATCCGCCTCGAACTTCAACTGCGCCCAGCGGAGCACTTGGAAGTGGCCGCAGTGCGGGCAGGGGAGTTGGCGCCGGCTCCGGTCTCCGAGGAGGAAGGCCGCGTGAATGCGCGAGGTTCCCGTGTGCTTCGGGGTTGACGTGCGCAGGATCTTGGCCATGGTGCCGAAGCTCCCCGTGCGGTTCTTCGCAATCGCGGCAGGGTCGCCCTCGCCCTCGAGCTCCTCGCCGAACCCATCGAGCTCGTCCATCCAGAGGCACGCCGCCGGCATATCCCGAAGGCTGGCCGCGCTCTGGGCGCCGGCGAGCACCAGCAGGCCGCCTTGGAATTCCTTGAGGAGCGTTGTGTTGGTCTTGTCCCGCGATTTCTTCGCCGCCACTCGAGTGCGCAGCGGCTCGCACGCCTCGATCATCTTCTCGATCCGCTGGTGGCTGAATCGCTTCGCTGCGCCGAGATCCGTTCGCACCAGAAGGAACGGCCGCGGCGAGAGATGGATCGTGTGCCCCAGCCAGTTCAGGCCGACCTCCGACTTTCCGAATTGCGAGGGCCCCTGAACAGTCACCTCCTGCACCGGCGAGTAGGGGGAAAGGCAATCCATGATTTCTGTCAGCAGAGCGTTGTACTCATTGCTCCACTTCCCGACCGTGCCGCTCGTCGCCGACGTCATCATGCGGTAGGTCGCCGCCCACTCGCTGATCGAGATGTTCGGGTCCGGCCTGTAAGCAGCGGCCAGAATGTTGCGCACCAGGAGGCGCGTTCTCTCCTGGGCTGAGATCACTTGTTGAGTTTGAATTCGTCTGAGAGGTTGAGCAGCACGGTTTCCACGATGCCGTCGATCACGGCGCGGATTTTCTCCTCTGACCCTTCGCCCACGAGGCGCGGCGCGGCCTTTCTGCCTATTCCTCGCAGCATGTCACGGATGGTGCGGTTGGCCTTGAACACCTCAACCTCGACCCCCTGCGTGCTGACCAGCTTGCCCATCCGTTCCTCCAGATCGAGTCGGCGCATGCGCGCGTCGAGTTGGGCTAGCGCCGCCTTGCTGCTGCTCAGGGTTTGAGCCGTTCGCGCGCTCTCTGGCGCCTTGCTGTCAGCGGCGGGCTCGGCCACCGTCGCCGGCGGCTCCGCGTTGAACAGAGGACCAGCGGTCGGATCCTTGGTGGCCTCGATGCCTGATCGGATTGCCTCCGGATCCCGCTGCATGGTCGGGTCCGTGTTCCGGGAGAGCTCGAGGTCGGCCAGCTCGGCGTCGAGCACGATCTTGCCGGCGTCGCTTCGGCTGACCGCCTCGCGGATCCGGCCCTCGCGGATTGCTTTGTAGATCGCGGTGCGCGACTTGCCCCGGGTGCGCGCGTAGTGCTGGATCGATAGCTTCGGCATCCCTACTCGAGTTGGGGGGAGAGGCCAAGCCGCTCCATGCGCGCCAGGATCGTGGCGCAGTGGCTCTCTGTGAGCTCCATGCCAAACGCTCGGCGGCCCGACTGCTCAGCCGCCACCATCGTGCTGCCGGAGCCGAGGAAGCAGTCGACCACGATTTCGTCCGGCTGGCTGCTGTTCAGGATCGCGCGCCGCGCGAGTTCGACGGGCTTCTGCGTCGGGTGCAGGTAGCCGCTGTCGCGCGCGACCTCCCAGAAGTTGCCCTGGCCATCACTCGGCATCAGCCGGACGGATCCGGACTCAGGAATCCGGAAGCGTCGGATGCGGTGCCTTCCTTCTGGTTCGCGCGGCGCCAGGTAAAGCCGGTGCTTCTCGCCGGCGATGACGATCACGCCGGCGCCGAGCGCCATCCAACCGGAGTCCTCGACCGAGGCGGTCACGCGCCAGACGGTGGTGTGGGTGCGGTCGCCGTAGAAGCGCGGCCGCATTCCGTCCTTCGCGGCGTAGAAGCAGGGCTCGTAGTCCCGGCGGTAGTCCATCATCCCGAGGCTGCCGGATGGCTTGGCCCAGATGATCGTGTCGAGCTCGATCAGGCCGACGGCGCGCATCGCGGCCACGAAGTCCTCGCGCGTCTCGATAGCGTGCCAGATGTAGAAGGCCGCCTCGTCTTCGGCGTGCTGCAGGGCCAGTGCCAGGCTCGGCCGCAGCAGCCGGTCCACCAGGGCGACGTCGCGCTGCTCGTCTCCGCGGATGGCCTGGTGCGCGCCGCTCGAGGATTGGTAGGCCACGCCGTAGGGCGGATCGGTGAACACCACCGAGGCGCGCGCGCCAGCCATGAGCGCCTGCCAGTCGCGCGCCTGGGTGGCGTCGCCGCAGATCAGCCGGTGCGGGCCTACCTTCCAGACCTGGCCGCGCTGCACCTTCCACTTCGCCTGGGCGGCCGCGCGCTGTTCATCGCTGGCTTCGCCCTCTGGATCCTCGTCCATTCTCTCGCCGATCAGCCGATCGATCTCGCGTTCGTCGAAGCCGGTCAGCTCAACGGGGAAGCCCTCGCCCTCGAGGATGCAGAGCTCCTCGGCGAGCAGGTCCTGGTCCCAGTCCGCGAGCTCCGCCAGGCGGTTGTCGGCGATCACGTAGGCGCGACGTTCGATTTCGCTCAGGTGGTCGAGCACCACGACCGGCACCTTCGCGAGCCCTAGGAGCTTCGCGGCCAGCAGCCGGCCGTGCCCGGCGATGACCCCGCGGCTTTCGTCCACCAGGATCGGGTTGGTGAAGCCGAAGCGCGCGATGCTCGCGGCGAGCGCCTCCACTTGCTCGGCCGAGTGGGTGCGCGGGTTACGCGCGTAGGGCTGCAGTTTTTCGGTCGGCCAGTGCTGGATCTGACTGGAGCGCCAGACCTCGCCGCCGGCGTCGTCCTGGTTGCCCTCCGGTTGCTCCTTCTTCCGGCGGGGTTGGTCATCGGATTGCGGAGATCGGGGCGCCATGGTCCTCCGGACGCATGTAAACCCCGATTTCTGCCCAGTAACTAGAGATCTCGGACGGTCGCCGTCACCCGTTCCACCCCCCCCCAGGAAGGACCCAGACCGACCCCCCATACCCGGCGTGCTCGATCTAATACGGCGCTTGCGCGAGATGGTAGCAGTTCTATTGCTCCTCATCCCCGCGTTAATCGCACGCCAGCGCGGCGCAGGCGTGGTCCTCTCCTTCACCACGCTCATCTGTGGATCATGCCCTCCACCCGGTAGCGCTTTCTGAGGTAGAGCATGCGTCCGTGTTCACTTGACAATGACTGTCCACGTGTGCGGCGTGATGCGACAGCCGCGGTCAGCTCGCGCAGGAACACGTCTCTGTAACTGCCAGCGACCTCTCCTGTCACCGTCTCACGCAGTCCGAGGCGCGGCTTGATCTGAGCGCGCTCGCGCAGCAGGTAGAAGATGGAGAGGTTCGGCTGCGCGCCGAGGGGCTTGGCCACCAGTCGGGCATCGTGGACGCGCGCTTGCTTCAGAGAGCCGGGCTTCAGCCTCGCCTTGATCGCGCCGCGCGCGGTGCGATCGCCGTGGACGAAGCGCGTAGGAATGGCCACGCGGCCACTTGCGGCTCGCTTCACTCCGCCGGTCTCGTGCAGCTTGAAGAACTCGAAGCCTGGCTTGGCGCCCACCTCGACGAAGATGTTCGGCCAGTCCTTCTTGTTCGGCCGCATGGGGCTCATCGTGAATCCCTTCGGGATGCCGCGGTTCCTGAGCGTGAAGCGCTTGGCCAATTCCGTGCGCTGCCGATCGACGCTGGCCAGGCCGAGCCGGCGCAGCGAGACGGCCGTGGCGAAGGGAATCTGACTCCGCGCGACGTGGTCAAGATCGACCAGCAGATCGTCGAGGTCTGGCACCTGCACGGAGAAGTCCATGGCGTGTCATGTTGCTGTGTGGTAATGCGGTTTTCAAGCGGATAGGGTGCAATCGTGCGGCCGGCTGATTTCCTGCTGAAACCATGCCCGAGATGCTCGGAGGGCATTCCTCCTGAGCCGCGCCCATGCCACCACTGCAAGACAGCAAAGCCGCGCCGGCGGCGCCGCGGCCGCCACTACTTCTGCCTCTGGTGCCGGGACACCGGCGAGCTGCGCGGGCCGCTTGCCTGCCAGGTTTGCCGCGGCTCAGGGCGGCTGACCATCCACGCTCCGAGCCGCGCTGCAGGCGAGGCCCTTCAGCGCGACCTGGCGCGGCCGATGCTGGTGGACCGCGAGGCCTGGAAGAAGGGGGGCGAGGGGATCTTCCTCCGGAACGCCTGGGATCCGGATTGACTTCGCCGGCGCCGCGTGGTTGTGTCGGGGGATGAACCCGGCCACCCTGATGCTCTCCAGCAAGCGGGCGAAGTTCGGCATCGCTGGCATGATCCTGATGTTCGCCGTCAGCATCCCGTGGTTCGGGATTCCGGCCGACACGCAGGAGCAGCTGCGGACTTACTTCGCCGGCATCATCGCCACCTACATCGCCGGCCAGACCGTCACGGACGTGGCGACTCGCGGGCGCACCAGCGGCAGCCACAGCGGCGAAGCGCCCGCGAAGGCGCCCAAAGCCTGATGCGCCTGCTGGCCATCCTCGCACTCGTCTTCGGCTCCTGCAGCACGGAAGGCCTGCGGCACGTCGCCGACCTGGCGGAGGCCCAGGCGCGCGCCGAGATCGAAGCCGATGTCGCGCGCATCGAGGCCGACCAGGCGCGTGCTGAGCTCGAGGCCGCTCGCGTTGACGGGACGCGGGATGCGGCCGAGCTCGAGCTCCTGGAGCAGGCCTCCGCCGCGGCCGCGGCCGCGGCAACCGAAGCCGAGGCCGCCGAGCAGGAGGCAGAGCTCGCGCTCGAGGCAGCGAAGGCGCGCAGCGCGGCCGAATTCGGGGCCGCCGGCGATGCTGCAGGTGCGCTGGTGCCTGGCGCGCGGCCGTTGATCCCGCTGGCAGGCGCCCTGATCCTCTGGGGGGCGGCCGCGTTGGGGAACGCGCGCGCCGCGAAGAAGCAGCTGCAGCAGAAAGGGGGGCAGCCTGCGACTGGTCCGCCGGGGGAGTGAACCGCTAGAGAGGATGACTGCATTGCGACGAGGCGGCCCTGCGGAATCAACCACGCAGGGCCGCTTCTTTTTTTGCCTGAATCTTGACGGTTCGCTCCCGAAATCGCATGGTGATTGCCTGAACACCTCCTTGACCATTCTCCGCGCGTAAGTTCTTGACGGGCTGGAGGATGCGCTCGTATCTACCCTCCTGGACGGCGGTTATGACAATTTGCCGGGGGCCGTTCCTAAATCGCAGGTCACACGTTCGACTCGTGTCGGGGACGCCAGTTCGCGCCGGGCCGGCTAGGATCTCAGTGGATGGGCGTCTCGACGTGAGCGGCAGAACCGCCTGGCCGAAGTGGGTGCTCGGCGTGGCCGGAGCCGGCCTGCTGGGGTGGTTGGTTCACTCCGCACTGGGCCGGTCAGAGGTGAACGAGGAGGAATCCGCGCATTCACTGCCGGGCGTAATGACTGCGGACGCGGAGCCGGTCCTTGAACGCGAGGGACTGACGCAGCCGATCGCGCCGGCGCTCGAGAGCGAGACCGTCGAACCGCTGACCGGATGGCGGGCCTGCCTCGAACTTCCCGAGGCGGAGTTCCTGGCCTGCATCGCCGGGGCGGGTGAGCTGCGGCTGACTCCGGAGGAGCTCGTCGCTCTCTACCGGCGCTACGGGGGGAGGGACGCGCGCTTCCGACTCCTGTTCCGTGAGGCCTTGCTGCTGCAGCCACCCGGCGCGGCAATGGCTTTCGTGGACGCCGCCTGGTGCGAGGACGAAGGCGTCACGAAGATGCAATTCGTGGTCGAAGCATGCGTGGGCGAACTGATGAAGTCCCGTCCCGACTGGACCCAACAAGCTGCCGCGGAAGTTCATCCAGACGATTTGTTCGGCGCTGCCGCCACCGTCGGGCCGGTTCTCGCCGCGGGTGAACTCGCGGAGCAGAGTCCCGAGGTGGCGCGAATCCTCCAGGAAGGCGCCCGCGGCGAGTGGGGCGGCAGCACCGACCAGATGGTGCGCGCACTGAACGCAACCACCTGGAATTTGCGAACGAATCCCGATGCGGTTTTCGAGTTCCTCCATTCCGTCGCGCGCGCTTCCACGCTGCCAAACGATCCGCAGTTTGGAGGCTCGCTGGTTGCGATGCTCGGGATTTCGAACGGATACTCGAACGCGTATGCCGAAGCCTCCTGCGCAGTGATCCTCGACGTGCTGAAGGATGCCCGCTTCAGCCAGCAGGCGGCTCGACAACTTCAGAGCATGTACTCCCAGCGACCGCCGGACGGCGTGTCTGAGGAATTGTGGGAGCCCGTCCGCCGGCAGGTGCGCCAGATCCTGAAGCTGCCCGACTGAAATTTGATTCAGCGCTGCGCGAGGATCGCCCGCACTTCCTCAGCGAGCCCGGGCAGGCGCGGATCGAGGGACCAGGCAGCCAGCAGCGCGCGGCGCGCGAGCGCGATGTCGCCGCCAGCGGCGGCGGCGCGGCCGAGGCGCTGCAGCACCGCCGGCTGCGCGCCGTAGGCTTGCAGTGAGCGCTGCAACTCCTGCATGGACTCGTTGGGACGGCCGGCGGCGTCGTGGGCCGCGGCGGCGAGCAAGGCGGGCGCGTCGGCGGCGGGATGCGCGCGGGCCAGCGTCTGCGCCTCGGTCAGCGCCTCGTCATGCGCGCCGCGCTCGATCAACAACCAGCCGAGGTTCAGGCGCGCCTCGGCGAAATCCGGCGCCAAGGACAGCGCCTTGCGGTAGGCCGACTCCGCTTCAGCAGGACGCTGCAGCGCCGCCATCGTCAGTCCGCGCATGAAGTGCAGCATCGGCAGCCGCGCCAGCGCCTCCGGCGCCGCGGCGGGGTCGGCGGACCAGGAATCGAAGGCGGGCGCGGCCTCGGCGTGGCGGCCTTGGTCGGCGAAGGCCATCGCCTTCAGCAAGGCCTCTTCGCCCGCCGACCAGCGCGGCGGATCGCTCGCGCGATAGCGAAACGTTTCCCAATGACCGTCCGGCGCTTCGTGCTCGCGGAAGCCGCTGCCGGGGGGGGGAGGCTCCGGCCGCCGCCGGATCCAGTGATCGGCGATGCGCGCCCCGGGCAGGTCGAAGGGCTCGATCTGCGGCATGTGACAACTCACGCAGTCCTGCCCGGCCGCCGCGCCGCCCGGCGGATGCTCCAGCCCGGCATGACAATCGCCGCAGGCCGCCACCAGCGCCGCGCGCTCCTGCAGCCGCGGCGGCAGGTGCGGATCGTGGCAGCTGGTGCAGGTCATCGCCGGCGACTTCTGGAAGCAAGCGCTCAGGCTCAGGCGATGCACCTGGCTGACGAAAGGCGCCGCCGCGCCCGGCTCCTGCGCCACCAGCACCGCGCGCCGCGCCAGCAGATCCGCGCCCGGAGCGAAGCGGGGCGCGCTCTCGGGCAGCAACTCGACGTGCGCGTCGCCTTCCAGGTGGCAGCGCGCGCACACATCCAATTGCCGGGCCGGCGGCAGATCGGAAGGGTTCAGGATGGGCGAAGCGCCGTCCGCCGCGTGCGCGGAACCGTCGCCGTGACAGGCGGCGCAGGAAATGCCGCGCACCGGCTGTTCGCCCAGCGCGTGGTAAGGGAAGGGATGCGGCAGTGCGGCGTCGGTGTGGCAGGACAGGCAGTCCGGCGTGACGCGGAATCCCATGCCGGAGCCGCCGCCCGCCAACTGGAAGGGCGCGGGAATCCATTCCTTGCCGTGCGCCAGCTCGAGCGGCGCAAAGAACCAGCGCCCCTGCTCGACCGCGACGAAACCCTGATCCTGCACGCCGGCGCCGATGCGCGCCGCCAACTCCATTTCGCGCCGCGGGGGGGGGAGCCCGGGCAGCGGCAGGATGCGCTCCTCGGCGATCAGCCAGCCGCCCGACTCATCGGGTTCGACGCGATAGCGCGCGCCGCTGGCGGCGTGATCGTGCCAGGCGCCGTCGGCTGCGGCGCGCAGCCGCTCCTCCGGCAGCGGCCCCATCGCGTCTGCCATGCCGTGCTGCAGCCACTTGCGGACGACCGTGGCGTGGCATGGCTCGCAGCGGGCGGCCTCCGGCAGCGCGTCCAAGGGCAAAGCCGTGCGGCCCGCGCCGGCATCGGCCGCATCCCCGCCGCAGGCGATCACGGCGCTGGCGGCAGCGGCCGCGGCGGCGAGAAGCCAGTACCCAGGGCGCATGCGCGCAGTCTAGGCCCCACGCCGCCGCTACGCTGCTGCGGCATGCAATCGCGCCGCACTCTGCTGATCGCCGCCGCCGCGGCGGGCGGCATGACCCTGGTGCTGGCCTGCGGCGGGGGCGAAGACCCGGCACGCAGCGCCGCTCCGCCTGCCGACGCACCGGAAGCCTCCGCGCCCGCGGCTGCCGCGGACCTGAGCACGGGCGAGGTGCTGCTCGCGCGCCTGCAATGTTTGTCCTGTCACGCAGCGGCGGCGCCCGTGCGCGAGCGCGTGCAGCCTTTGACAGCGCCCTTGCTGGCCTCGGCAGGCGCGCGCCTGAATCCTGATTGGATCCGCCGCTGGCTGGCCGATCCGCATCCGGAGCACTCCGCCAGCCGCATGCCCGATCTGCTGCACGGCCTGCCGGAGCCGGAGCGCGCCGAGGCCATCGCCGACCTCACGCACTTCCTGGCGGCGCAAGGCGGACCCTTCGCGCCGCAGGCGACCCGGCCGGATGCGTGGCGCGTCGAGGAGGGTGAGCGGCTCTTCCAGCGCCTGGGATGCTTCGCTTGTCATACGGATGGGCAGCTCGCAGCGCGCGATCTGGCCGGCAAGACCGATCACGCGCAGTTGGCGGCATTCCTGCGCGATCCGCACGCCCAACGGCCGGGCGGCGCCATGCCGGATTTTGCCTTGAGCGCGCAGGAGGCCGCCGATCTGGCCGCCTGGCTGCTGCGAGAGCAATTCGCCGCGGGCCCGCTGCGCGAAGACTTGGCGCCGGGCGTGCGCTTCGAGTATTTCGAAATGCCCGACGGGGGGCCGGGGTTCCAGGAGTTGGCCGATCTGGAAGACCTGACGCCGCGCAGTTCCGGCTTGGCGCCCGAGATCGGGCTGCTGCCGGATCACCGCGAGGATCAGTTCGGCTACCGCTTCAGCGGTTGGTTGACTTTGGATGCTCCGGCCGCGCTGCGCTTCGGCCTCAACAGCGACGACGGCACCGATCTGACCATCAACGGCGAAGTCGTGGTCGCCAACGACGGCCATCATGCGCCGCAGGAGAAAACGGGATCCATCACGCTGCCGGCCGGGCGCCATGCCCTGCAGGTGCGCATGTTCGAGGCCGCCGGCGGCGAGACGCTGGAAGCCTGGATGGAGCGCGACGGCCGCCGCGAGACTCTGGGCGCCCACAATCTGTCCGTGATCGGTTCCGTCTACGCTCCCGCAGGATTCGAAGACCTTGACCCGCAGCCGGAACGCGTGGCGCGCGGCCGCGAGCGCTTCCAAACTCTCGGCTGCGCCAGTTGTCATGACGATCTCGGGGTGGCGCCGCGTCCCGCCGCCGCCCTCGCCGCCTTGCAACCTGACGCGGGCTGCCTGGCCGAATCGCCGCCCGCGGGCGCCGCGCGCTACCGGTTCGCCGCCGCCGAGTTGTCCGCGCTGCGCGCCGTCGTCGCTCAAGCAGCCGCGCTCGAGCAACCCCTGACTCCCGCCCAGTCGGTGGCGCGCACGCTGCCGCGCCTCGGCTGCGTCGCGTGCCATGCGCGCTCCGGCCTCGGCGGCCCCGACGCAGCCGCGCGCGCGCGCTTCACCGGCGACGGCGACGTCGGCGACGAAGGCCGCATTCCGCCGGACCTTTCCGGAGCCGGCGCCAAGCTGCGCCCCGAGTGGATGGCGGAAGTGCTCGCCGGCCGCGGCGCCGTGCGCTTCTACGTGCACGCGCGCATGCCGCGCTTTGCGCCCGCGCAAGTCCAACATCTGCCGGCCGCCTTCGCCGCCGCCGATCCGCCCGCCGGCGCCACGGAGGCCGCGCCGTTCAGCGCCGAAGCCGTCGAAGCCGGACGCGCGCTGGCCGGCGCCGGCGGCCTCAACTGCATCCAATGCCACCAGGTGGCGGGTCACGCCGCGCAAGGCATGCAGACCATGGATCTGCAGAGCATGCACCGCCGCCTGCAGCCGGCGTGGTTCCGCAAGTGGTTGCTGAATCCCATCGCAATGCGGCCCAGCACGCGGATGCCCGTGTTCTACGCGGGCGGCCGCGCCGTCTCGTCTGACATTCTCGGCGGCGTCGCCGAACGCCAGATCGGCGCGCTGTGGAGCTGGCTGGCGCTGGGCGAAGGCATGCCGCTGCCGCCCGGACTCGTGGTCGAGCGCAGCGCCTACGACCTGGTGCCCGTGGACCGCCCGATCTACGTCGGCGCCTTCATGCAGGACGGCAGCGCGCGCGTCGTCAACGTCGGCTTCCCCGAGCGCGTCGCCGCCTCCTTCGACTTCGAGCACGCGCGCCTCATGCAGGTCTGGCGCGGCGATTTCTTCAACGCCGAAGGCACGTGGAACGGCCGCGCCGGCGCGCTGGAAGTGCCGGCCGGCGAAGCGGTGCGTCCGCTGCCGCCGGGCCCGAGTTTCGCGCGCCTGAGCGCGCCCGACACGGCCTGGCCGGAACTCGCCGGCCGCGAGGCCGGGTGGCGCGTAGTCGGGCATCGGCGCGACGCGGCGGGGCGCCCGACGTACCGCTACCGCCAAGGCGGCTTCGCGGTCGAAGAAAGCATCGAACCGCAATACGCCGAGGGCGGCCCGGGCCTGATCCGCCGCTTCCGCGTCACCGTGCCCGCAGGCGAGGAAGGCTGGCACCTGCGCGCCGATCTCGGCGGCGCCTTCCGTCTGACGTTCAGCCCGCCCTGGCAGCCGATCACGCGCAGCACGCCGGCCGGCGAGGAAATCCTGCTGCCCCTGCCGCGCGGCGACGGCACCCCCCTCGAAATCGAAGTGAACCTGCAATGGTGATCAGCCTCCTGCTTCAGCTCGCGCAGGCCGAGGCGCGCTACTACGCGGCCGTCGAATGCCCGGTGCCCGCGGACGTCGTGCTGGAAGTCGGCGGCATTCTCTGCCTCGGCCCCGGCGAACTCCTGGCCTGCACCCGCCGCGGCGACGTCTGGCGCATCACCGACGCCTGGACCGCCGCGCCCAAGTTCAGCCTCTGGTGCGACGGCCTCCAGGAGCCGCTCGGCCTGCTCGAGCGCGACGGCTGGATCTACTGCGTGCAGCGCGGCGAGCTCTCGCGCCTGCGCGACTCGGACCAGGACGGCCGCGCCGACGAATTCGAGACCGTCTGTGACGATTGGCAAACCAGCGGCGACTATCACGAATACGCCTTCGGTCCCGCGCCGGACCGCGACGGCAATCTGTGGGTCACGCTCAACCGGCCCTTCGGCGGCGAACCCTTCGGCTCGGTGAACTATCGCGGCTGGGCCATGCGCATCACGCCCGCGGGCGAGATGCAGCCGGTGGCCGCGGGCCTGCGCTCGCCGGCCGGCGTCGGCGTCGCGCCCGACGGCACCGTCTACTATTCTGACAATCAAGGCGAGTGGTGCGGCGCCTCCAAGCTCTCGGTGCTCACCGAAGGCAGTTTCCACGGGCATCCCTGGGGCATCGAGTCCTGCAAGCTGCCCGGCTCGCGCGTGAAGTATCCCGGCCCGATGATCGACGGCATCCTGATGCCCGACGCGGTCGGCAAGCTTCCGGGATTCACGCTGCCGGCCGTGTGGTTTCCCTACGACGTGATGGGACGCTCGCCGAGCGGCTTCGCCTGGGACCAGACCGGCGGCGGCTTCGGCCCTTTCGCCGGCCAGCTCTTCGTCGGCGACCAATATCAAGCCTCGGTGATCCGCGTTTTCCTCGAGGAAGTGGAAGGCGTCAAGCAGGGCACCTGCTTTCCTTTCCGCCGCGGCCTCGTCAGCGGCGTGATCCGCGTGGATTTCGACGGCGAGCAAGGCCTGGTCGTCGGCATGTCCGACCGCGGCTGGCCGGCGCTGGGCACGAAGTCTTACGGCCTGCAGCGGCTGCACTGGACCGGCGAGATGCCCTTCGAAATTCTGGCGGTGCGCGCGCGCCCGCAGGGCTTCCGCGTCGAATTCACGCGCCCGGCCGATCTCACGACTCTGGCGCAAGCCTCCTCGTGGAGCCTCGAGTCCTGGACCTACGAACTGCACAGCGAGTACGGCAGCGAGCCCTTCGCGCGCCAGCAGCCGAAGGTCCTGCAGGCGCAGCCCGCCCCCGACGGCCGCAGCGTGGAACTCACGATCGAAGGCCTGCGCGAGGGCTACGTGCACGCGCTGCGCGCCGCCGGCGTGCGCGACCTCGCCGGCGCGCCTCTGCTGCACGATCAGGCCTTCACGACGCTGCTGAAAATTCCGTCGCGCTGAGGCGGAACCGGCTGGAATCCTGCGCTGGGAGCATCAGAACCAGTGCTGGTTCATGCGCTTGAGAAATTCGACGTCCATTTCCGGATCCAAGGTGATGACCGAATCAATCCCGCACCTGGCGCACAACGCGGTCTGACCAGGACCTGAGCCATCAGCAGGATCAACCCAGATCGTGATTTCGCGCGGATCGAAGATGGTGCAGCAGTAAAAGCAGCCGCAACGATCCACGGCTTGGAGGGCCGTGCGGTTCCGCAGGCTTCTCTTGTGCGCTTCGATGATGTCAGGACTCATGCCGAATGCGGCAGGTTGCTCTTGCAACATTGCCGGGAGTTCAGGGAACTTGTCCGAACGGCGGCGTCAGATCCTGGCCGGCGTGCGCCACGAAATAGTTGCGCCGGAGCGCCTCCTGCGACGCAGGCGACTTCGGATCCCACAGCGGATTGGTGTGGTTGAGGTGCGTGAACCACAGCACGTGCCGCTGCCCCAGGCCCGGGAGGAATTCCAGCGTGGCGACGATCGGAGGATGCGGAATCACGCTCATGTCGCGGCCGTCCAGATCGCCGGCGGAGTGGAAGCTGCCGTCGAGCACGAGGGTGGGGAAGCGCGCCAGCAACGCGCCCGGATCCTGCGTCCAGCCCGCGTCCCAGCGGTCCAGATCCGGCATGTAGAGCAGCGGCTCGCAGCCCTGCAGCGTGATCCCGAATGCGTGCGTGTCGGCGTACTCGTTGCGGTGCGGCACCGCAATCGCCTCGACGCGGATCCACGGATCCAGCTCCAGGATCGCGCCGTTCGCGAAGGGCCGCAGCTCCACGTTGCCGAGCCGCACCAGCTGATCCCAGGGCGCGTTCGTGCGTAGGAACTCCGCCATCTTCTCGCTGCAATGCACCGGCATGCCGCGCGCGTTCATGCCCTCGCGCCCCAGATACATCAGTCCCGTGTAGTGGCCGACGTGCGCATGCGTGAGCAAGATGCCCCGCGGCAGCCCGCCGACCTCGTGCACCTGCTGCGGCAGATCCGGCGTGGCGTCCACCAGCCACCAGCCTTGCTCGCCGAAGAGCGCCAGGGCGGCTACCGGCTCGCGCCGGCCGTCGGCGCGCGCCGTTTCGCAACAGGTTCGGGTGCAGGCCAGATGCGGAAATCCGGCATCCTGTGCCGCGCCCAGGCTCTGGATGCCGGGAACCTGCGTCCAGCAGATGAAAGGGTCCTCCGTTGCGCAGCCCGCCGCCAGCAGAGGCAGCGCCAGCGCCATCCCGCGCATCACTGACCGCCGGCTGCCTTCTCCGGCTGCTCCAGCCACGGATCCGCGTCCAGGATCGCCTGCTCTTCCTCGGGCGTCGGCGCCGCGAGGCGCGTGACCGTGAACCCGTCCTTGCGCAACAGTTCGACCACGCTCTGCGGCCCAATGAAGTGAAAGGTGCCGAAGGCGAAGACGTGGCGCGTCTCCGGATGCTCGCGCATCATCTTGGCCGAGCGCTCCGCCATGTTGCGGTTGCGCTGGTAGAGCAGCGCTTCCTGCACGCGTTGATCCACCGGATCGTCCGGATCCCAGGTCTCCAACGCGATGGCCAGCAAATAGCGCTCGCTGCCGGACAGCCAGGCCAGCATCACGCGCTCCAGGGCGCCGATGCCGCGCTCCTTCGCCTTCTTGAGCTCGTCGAGCGTCTCCCGCAGGGCGACGATGGATTCTTCCATCGTCAGAGTGTTGGCCAGCGCATCCACTTGCTCGTCGATGGTCTCGACGCAGCCGACCTGCATGCCCTTGTGCTTGGCCACCGCGAAGAGGCGCACGTCCAGCGCCTTCTTGCCCGCCAGGGAGTCCTGCATCACTTCGAGTTGCGCCAGAGTCAAATTGACCATGAAAGGCTTCAACCGGTCGAGCAGGGCCGCGCGCAAGCCGTAAGGTGTCAGGACTGCGTCCAACTCCTGATAGAGATCGGCCGGCAGCAGCGCCTTGAGACTCTGGCCTGCGGGCAGCGTGCCCGCCTCGGTGATTTTCCGCTCCATCTCCGAGGTGTCCGTGAGATCGAGCTCGCCGATCAGGGCGTCGGCCTGATCCAGCGCCGCTTTGACTTCGGCGTGCAGGGCGTGGATGCGGTCGTCGGGCACGTGAATGGTGCCGAAGAGGTAGTTCGGCGCCAGGCCCTCGTGCTCGACCTTCCACAGGAAGGTGTGCCGCGGCGCTTCCGGCTTCGTCGGCGGCGGTGCGGCTTCTTGAGCGAGCGCCGGACCGGCCAGCAGGGTGATCAGGAAGGGGAGGAGGCGGAGGCTGGGCTTCATCGGCGTCCTGTCACTCGAGCGGGCGGATCCAGACGTTGCGGTAGCGCACGGGGTCGCCGTGGTCCTGGAGCTTGATCGGCAGACGCCCTTCGTGCGCCTGATATTGCGCAACGGCGCGGTGCGCGGTGGCGCCGAGCAGCGGCTGCGCGTGGTGCACGAGCACGCCGTTGTGCAGCACCGTGACGACCGCCGGCGCGGCGAGGCCGCCCTGCGCGTCGAATTCCGGCGCGCGGAAGAAAATGTCATAACTCTGCCACTGACCGGGCTCGCGGCAGGCGTTCACGAGCGGCGGCTGCTGGCCGTACAGCGCGGCGGCCTGGCCGTCGGCGTAGGTGACGTTCTGGAAGGAATCCAGCACCTGCACCTCGTAGCGGCCCATCAGGAAGACGCCGCTGTTGCCGCGGCCCTGCGAGTCGTTGCGGGGGGGGGACGGCGCCATCCACTCGAGGTGCAGCTGGCAGGAGCCGAAGGTGGCCTTGGTCTGCAAATCGCCCTTGCCGCCGCCGACCTCCATGACGCCGTTCTCCAACTTCCAGGCGGCCGGCTGGCCGTCGCCGTGCTCCCAGGCGGACAGATCGGTTCCGTCGAAGAGCACGATTGCGTCGGCGGGCGGCAAAGTCGGGGCCGCCGGCCGCACCACGGGCGGCGAAGGCCGCTGCTTGTCGTGCACCCGCCACTTCTGGCCGGGGATCAGAGGAGTATCGTCGTAGCCGACGCCGCTCGGCTCCTGGGAGCCAAGGGCGAGGCCAAGGAGACCGGCCAGGAGGATGCGCATCTTCTTATGCTAAGACCGCTCCCTGTTTGAATTGAGGCACTTTTCGCTCCGGTTTCGCGTGAAGTCCAGGAATCCTCCAGTAGACTTGCTCACCCGTTCCCTCACCCCATGACACCTGCCTGCCTGCTGCTGCTGCTGGCCGCGCCTCAAAGCGCGCCCTTCGCCCCCGAGCAATCGCTCCAACTCTTCGTGGACCGTCCCGGTCAGACGGAGTTGTCCGGCCGCCTGATCGCGCGGCCGCTGGCCGCCGAACTGGAGTCCGCCCGCGACCTGGTGGGAGCGCGCTCCATCCGCTTCTTCCCCGAGGTGCGGGAGTTCGTCGTGCAGGTGCCCGAGGGTCTGGAAGACCGGCACTACGCCGAGGAGCTGCTGGCCACCGGGTTCTTCGAGTACGTCGTGCCGGACTGGATCGTCTATCCGCTGAACACGCCGAACGATCCGCTCTACAACAGCCAATGGCACCACGCCACGATCCAGAGCGCCGCAGCTTGGGATCTCATCACCGACGCCTCCGCGGTGATCTCCGCCTTCACCGACACCGGCGTGGACCTCAACCATCCGGATCTCGCCGCGCGCCTGATCCCCGGCTACAACGCCGTCGAGGACAAGCCGCAATCGCAGGGCGGCACCATCCAGGACATCAACGGGCACGGCACGATGGTGGCCGGCACGATCGGCGCCATCGGCAACAACTCGCTGGGCGTGGCCGGCGTGTGCTGGGACGTGCAGCTGATGCCGGTGCGCGTCAGCAACGACCCGGGCGGCGGCGCCTACCTCTCGGATCTGGAAGAGGGCGCGCGCTGGGCCGTGGAGAACGGCGCCAAGACCATCAGCGCCTCCTACACCGGCGTGCAGAACACCTCCGTCAGCACCACCGGCACCTACGTGCGCAGCCTGGGCGGCCTCTACTTCTACGCGGCTGACAACTACGGCCAGAACCACAGCGGCTTCGACTGGCCGGACGTGGTCGTGGTCGGCGCCACCGACTGGACCGACACCAAGACCGGGTGGTCCTCCTACGGCGTCGCCGTGGACTGCGTGGCTCCGGGCCAGGACATTCTCACCACCACGCTCGGCGGCGGCTACAACTACGTGAGCGGCACCTCTTTCTCGACGCCGATGACGAATGCCGTGGCCGCGATGATCTGGGCGGCCAACCCTTACCTGGACAGCCTCACCGTGGAGGCTCGCCTCTACGACGGCTGCGACGACCTCGGCGCCGCGGGCGAAGACACCCTCTACGGGCGCGGCCGCGTCAATCTCTACAAAGCCGTGACCGAGGCGGTGACCGGTTCGATGAGCCTCGTGGTCACCAACCTCGTGTCCGGCAACCTGGCCAACTTCTCCGTCACCGGCGCGAAGCCCAACGGCAACGTCTATCTGGCCTACAGCACGCAGGGCGCCGGCATCACCGACTTGCCGCAGATGCACACGACGATCGGCCTCGTCGCGCCGCAGTTGCTGGCCGCGCTGCACGCCAACGGCGCCGGACTCGCCACGTTGAATCGCCTGGTTCCGGGCGTGGCGGCAGGTCTCAGCGTGCGCCTGATGGCCGTGGAGCAGGGCAACGGCTCCAACGTCCACGCGGCGGTGATCCCCTAGAGAGGATGCGGCGCCGGTCCTAGGATGCCGGGCATGAAACCCGAGCTCGGCATCCCGGACGGCGCGCGCAAGGAAATCGCGGAGGGCCTGGGCCGCCTGTTGGCGGACACCTACACGCTGCAGTTGAAGACGCACCAGTACCACTGGAACGTCACCGGTCCGATGTTCCAGACCCTGCACCTGATGTTCATGGCGCAGTATCAGGAATTGTGGACCGCCACCGACGAGATCGCCGAGCGCATTCGCGCGTTGGGCGAATTTGCGCCGGGGAGTTACCGCGCTTTCGTCGAGTTGAGTTCGATCGAGGAAGACGCGCCCGGTTTGCCGCCGCCCGCCCTGGAGATGATCCGCAATCTCATGGAGGGGCACGAGGCGACGGTGCTGACCGCCCGCACCATCTTCCCGATGGCCGAAGAGGCCAACGACCAGTCCACCTGCGATCTGCTCACCCAGCGCATGCAGATCGGCGAGAAGACGGCCTGGATGCTGCGCTCGCTGCTCGAGTAAGTCAGACCGTCAGCAGGGCGTAAGGCACGAGGGTGATGACGACCAGCACCACCGCCGCCACCGTGACCGCTCCGCCGACGAAGGTGCCGCCGAGGGTGCGCCAGAAGCCGCGCTGATAGACGCGCCGCATGGCGACGTGGAAGTAGACCGGCACTGCCGCGCAGGGAGTCAGGACGCGCGCCCAGTCCGGCAGCGGCGTCAGCGTCAGAAAGACCGCGAGGCCGCACAGGAATGCGTAGGCGTGCATCAGCAGCACCAGGTGATCGAGGTAGAACGATCCGGTGCGCATCCACCACAATTGCAGGAAGAGGGCCATCAGCGGCAGCAGTAGCAGCAATCCGATCGGCGCCAACTCCATGGCGCGGCGCACCAGGACGTAGTTGCGCGCCTCGGGCGACAACTTTTGCAGCATCTGCTCCTGCGCTTCGAGCATGATTTGCAGTTTCGAGAAGGGCCAGAAGTCCGGCAGGCCCAGTTCCATGCTGAAGTCGTTCTCGACGCTCTCGTCGGCCGCCGGGGCCGCGTCCGGCACCAGCAGGCCGGTGGTCGGCGTCTTGCACTGAATGACGAGGAACAGAAGGATGGAGAAGAACAGGAACAGGCGCAGCGGCGGCACGAAGGAAGCGCGCTTGCCCTCGATCCAGGCGCGCGTGAGCGCGCCGGGCCGGAAGAAGAGCGGCAGCATCGAGCGCCAGACGCGGCCGTCGAAGGCGAAGAAACTGCCGAGCAGTTCCTGCAGCTGGTCGCCGATGCTGCGGCTGGCGGCGCGCGCTCCTTGGCCGCAGGCAGGGCAGAAGGCGCCGGCCACGGGGCCGCCACAATTCGCGCAGTTCGCGTCGCGATCGGGGGCCGAAGGGAGTGGAACCGCGGGGGGAGAGTCCGCCAAGCGGAACCAGTCTAAGCCCTACATGTACGGGTTGGCGCCGGCGCTGTGGTCGGTGGCGTCGTAGATGTTGGCGATTTCAGGCACGGCCTGCCGCAGCGCCACTTCCACGCCCTGCTTCATCGTGTAGGCCGCCGAACTACAGCCCTGACAACCGCCCGCCATGCTGATGTACAGATCCTGCGCGTCGCTGGCCTGGATGTCCACCCAGCCGCCGTGCGAGGAGAGCATCGGGTTGAGCTGCTCGTCAATCACCTTCTGCGCCCGCTGCCGCATCAGGTCGTGACCCTGCAGGGTCTCCAGGGCGCCGGGGTTGAAGACGGCGCCGCCGGCCTCGAGGTGAGCCCGGATCGCCTGGCCGGCCGTGCGCGCGACGGTGCGCCAGTCCGCGGGCACCGCCTTCATCGAAATCATCACTTCGGCGTCGGCGATGCGCACGCCCTTCAGGTCCGGCACGGCCACGAACAGCGCGGCCACGAGCGGCGCGTGCGTCTGCGCCCAGGCGGCATCGCTGACGTAGACGGTGCCGACGTGCAGCGAGCGGTCCACGCGGAACAGGCAATTGCTGGGAACGACCTGCGGCTCCGCGGTGATGGCGATTTTGGTGCTTTCCATGGCTTGACCCGATTTCCTAGTGTCCGGTCCGTCTCTATTCTAGGATCTTCCCCGATGCGCTGGTTCTGGGGCGTGCTGGGGGGGCTGTTCCTGGCCATCGGCCTGGCCGCGTTGCTGGTTCCGCTGCTGCCGACCAGCCCCTTCCTGCTGCTCGCCGCCGCCTGCTGGGTCCGCGCCTCGCCCCGCTGGGAGGCTTGGCTGGTGGATCACCGCTGGCTCGGTCCGCCGATTCGCGATTGGCGCGCGGGCCGCGGCGTGCGCCGCGGCGTCAAATTGACGGTCGTGGCGATGGCGGCCATGGGCATGGGCCTGGCGCTGTGGCGCCTGCCCGCCGACGCGCACGTCATGCGCGTCGTGGTCGTGGCGAGCGGCTGCGTGACGGCTTGGATTGTGCTGTCGCTGCCTTCGCGGCCGGTTTGACAATCAGCAGGCGCAGCTGCCACAGGCGGCGCGCCGCCTCCATGCGGCCGCGCGGCAGTTCCACGCCGCCCGCGGCCTGCTGCAGCAGATCCAGTTCTTCCGGCTCGAGATCGAAACTCTCGCCCCAGCAATGGGCGCGCGCGGTCAGCAGATCGCCGTGCGGACTGGTCACCGTTTCCAGGCTGCAGCCGGGCGCGATTTCCGCGCGCAGGCCGCCGCGCGCCGCCGGGAAGGGCCGCGCCCGGAACCTCCGTCCGTCCAGCACGAGCAGATCCAGATCGGCGCGCAGGAAGGTCCACACGGCGTCGCGCGCGCTCTCGACGATGGGCTCGCCGCGGAGATTGAAGGAGGTGTTGAGCAGCATCGGCACGCCGGTGAGCGCGTGAAAAAGCTCGATCAGGCGGCGGAAGCGCGCGCAGCCGGCGGGATGCTCCGGCGTGTCCTGCGCAGGCAGCGTCTGCAGGCGCACGCTGCCGTCGGCATGCACCACCGCCGGAACTTCACGGCGCGCGCGCGGCAGCGCCGCCGCGGTGAAGGACATCCACGGCGAAGGCGGCGGCCGGCGAAACCAGGCGGCCGCGTGTTCGGCCAGCACGGCGGGCGCGAAGGGCCGAAACCCTTCCCGCTTCTTGATCGCGGCGTTGATGCGCCCGACCATTTCGGGGCGGCGCGGATCGGCCAGGATGCTGCGCCGGCCGAGCGCGCGCGGGCCGAACTCGGCCTCGCCCCAGCACCAGCCCACCGTGCGGCCGGCGGCCAGGTCAGCGGCGATCTCCTGCAGCAGCGCCGCCTCGCTGGCTGGCGCGGGCAGTTCTTCCAGCCACGGCGACCAGTCGGCCAGCGCGTCTTCCGCCAGCTCGGGATCGAGCCGGCGCCCCGTGAAGGGGCTCAGCGGACGGCGCGCCGGCCGCGCCCGCGGATGCAGCCGGTGCCAGGCGAAGGCCGCGGAGCCGACCGCCACGCCTTCGTCGCCGGGATACGGCGGCACGAAGACTTGCTCGAAGCCGCAATCGCGGGCGATGCGCCCGTTCATCACGCAATTCAGGGCCACGCCGCCGCAGAGCGCGAGATTGCGCGCGCCGGTGCGCCGGCGCAGCCGCGTCAGGAAATCCACCGCCACGCGCTCGAGGTCGCCTTGCACGTCGGCCGCGAGCCGCGCGTAGGCGGGCCGATTGCGTTCCTCATGCCAACCGTGCGGATGCGCCTCGTCCCGCAGCCGCTGCACGTCCACATGCAGGCGCTCGAGCGGGCCGCGCAGCACCGGCCGGCGGCGCAGCCGCGGCGCCCAATCCGGAGCCCACGGCGCGAGGCCCATGACCTTGCCGCAGTCGTTCCAGTCGCCGAACACGTGGCTGGCGACGCGCGAATAGACCGCGCCCAACGAAGTCATGTCGGCGAATCCGTAATTGTGAAGGAAGACCGGCGTCGGCTCCGGGGTCCAGCGCTTGAAGAGGCGGCGCAGACGCAGGCCGCGGAACAGGAAGGCCGTTTCGGCCTCGCGCCAGCCGTAGGGAGCCGCATCGGCGCGGCGCACTTCGCGGAAGCCGGGCGCGCGCGGCAGGCTCAGTTCGGAGACGAAGCCGGCGCCGGGCCGCTGCATGTCCTGCAGCGTGGAACCCATGCCGTCCATCACGACGATCAAGCCCTCGTCGAAGGGCGCGTAAGGCAGCACCGACCAGGCATGCGCCAGGTGGTGAGAGAGCTCCAGACGCGGCGCGCCCGGCAGCAGGTTGAAAGGGGAGACGTAGGTCTCCGGATGGTGATAGAGAGCGGTCTCCCAGGCGACCGTTTCGTGAAACCGGTCGATGCGGAACAGGTGATTGCTGGCCGCCACCATGGCCAGATCGCGCGGCCGCGCGCCGGCTTCGGCCAGGAGCTGCTCGACCAATTCCGCGACGTCGCCGCCGTCGTGCTTCTTGCGGCTGAGCCGCTCCTTCTGCTGCATCGCCAGCAACCGCCCCTCCTCGTCCAGGAGGCAGGCGGCCGCCGAATGCGTGTACTGGTTCAGACCCAGGACGAGGCGGGCCGGCACGGTCGCGATCGCAACCGGCTAGCGGCGCAGGACGATCTGCACGCTGCTGGTCTGGCCGCTGCGCACGTCCACGCGCGCGTGGCCGCGGCCCGCCCGCGGATGCGCGGCGCGCACGACGCCCGCTCCCGGCGGCACGTCGCGGAAGGCGAACTGGCCGTGGGCGTCGCTGCGCGTGCGCGCGGTGTAGACGCGGCCGCTCGGCAGATTCACCTCGATCCCCACGAAGGCATCGGGCACCGCCTGGCCGGAGCGCGCGAGAACGACGCCGGTCACCGTGCCGCCCGCGGCGGCGTCGGCCAGCCCAGCCGGCGCGGCCGGGCTGAGGAGGGTCAGGAACAGGCCCAGGAGCAGGAGGTGTTTCATGGTCCGCGAGGTCGTCGGGAAGGGGGGGCGGGGACGGTCCCTGCCCCCAAGCCACCTTACCCCATTGCCCCCGGTTGAGGAACACAACCGGCCCCGGCCCTGTCACAAGGGCAAGGCGGTCGACGCGGCCGCCGCCAGCATGAACAAGACGATCGCTCACGGCGGCATTCAGCTCCTCGCGGAGCACGGCCTGCAGTTCCACGCCAACGAAAGCCTGGCCTGGGGCGTCCTGGCCGAGGAGACGGAGATCCACGGCCTGCGCTGCCTGGCCGGCGAAGAAGTCGAGTTTCATCCGGACGGCCAGTTGGCCAGCGCCTCGCTGGCGGGGCCGACCACCGTGCACGGCTTGCAGGCGCGGGCCCGCAGCCCGATTTCCTTCTATCCCAACGGCAATCTGCGCTTCCTCTCCCTCGCCCGGCCGCGCCGCATCGCCGGCTTCCCTGCCGGGCCTGGCAACACCTTCCTGCATCCAGACGGACCGGTGTGGAACGGCGTCTGCTTCCAGGAAGTGCAGGCCGGCGGCATCAGCCTGCCCGCGGGCACGCGCATGACTCTGGCAGCCGACGGCCGCGTGCTGGAGTGGTGGCGCGCGCTCGAGGTGGACACGGAAATCCAAGGTCTGCCGTGCAGCGCGCGCTTTCCGGTGTGGTTCTACGCCGGCGGCCGCTTGTCGTGCCTGCATCTCGCGCGCTCGTGCCGCGTGGACGGGCGCCGCCTCGCCGCCGGCACCGAAATCGTGCTCGAGGCGGACGGCAGCCTGCGCGCCAGCACCGCGCGGCGCTATCCGCGCGAGGGCGAAGTGCCGTGGCGGATCTTCGGCGCCATCGAGGAGCCGCTCTACGACTGAGCCGGGCATCGCGGCGTAGAATCCGCCGCATGGAAGCAGGATCGCCAAGCGCGCCGGCCGACGCCGCGCAACTCGACGCCCTGCTGCGCGCGCGTCGCACGCGCAAGGTGCTCGACGGCGCGCGCCTGCCCGGTGCCGCTGCCGGCGCCGCGGCGCGCGCCGATTTCGACCGCGCTCTGCGCGAAGCCATCGCCGCCGCCGGTTGGGCGCCCTTTCACTACGCCGCCTCCGACGCGGTGCCGGAGCCTTGGCGCTTCACCGTGCTCGACCGCGATGCGCTCGACGCCATGACGGAGATGTTCCCGCAGTTGCAGGTCGGCAAATTGCCGATCATCCTGGCCGGCGCCGGCGCGCTGGTGCAGGTCGCCTTCGTGGCGGAGACGGCGCCGGAACGCGCCTCGCGCGACCCGGAGCATCATTCCGCCGCCGCGGCCGCGGCCATGGCGCTGCTGCTCGCGTGCGAGGCGCGCGGCCTCGGGACTTATTGGTGCACCGCCCAGGTCCTGAACGACCCCGCATTGCGGCGCTGGGCCGGCATGGAGGAGTGCGAGCGCTGGCTGGGCAGCCTGCTGGTCGGGCTGCCGCTGAGCCCCGCGCGGGAGGCCGCGGAGGGCTTTCCCGGCAAGCAGCGCGGTCGGCGCACCAGCCCCGAGGGAGGGTGGATGCGGTGGCCCTTGCGTCGGCCCGGCTCAAGTCGCCCCTGAATCGGCCGCCAATGGCTTGAAGCCCTGTGCCCGGCCATCCGCCGGGCGGGCCATCCCGCCATGTCAATTCGCCAACCCATTCCGATCCGCCGTCAGCCTCGCCAGCGCGGTTCGGTCTTTCTGGTCGCCCTGCTGCTGATCTCCTTGCTGTCACTGACCGCTTCCAGTTTCTCGCTGGGCTCCGGCTCCGCGTTGGACGTGGCGCGCGACGAGGCTGCTGGTCTGCAAGCAGAACTCCTGGCCGAATCGGGTCTGGCCTACTGCATGCGCCAGCTCGTGCTGGATCCGGATTGGCAAGGTACCGGCCAGCAATCCATTCAGCTCGGCTCGGCCGGCAGTTTCACCGGACAGGTCCTCGGTGAGGGCCCCGAGGGCGGCCTTTTGCTTCAGGTGACTGGCGTGGACGGCGTGACCCGCAGCACTCTGCAGTCCGAGATTGACCTCGGATCGGGCGGGCCGAGCGCTCTGCTGAAGGATTGCGGTCTGATCACCTACGGCGGCGACTTGGACATGAACAACGTGCAAGTGAACGCGGGCGGCATCCTGGTCGTGGACGAGGAGGACGGCGTGCATGACTGGAGCGCCGCCTTCGAGGACTGGATGCAGCCGCCGATCAGCGATCCGACCATTCTGGCCAACAACGTGGACGTGTCGGGCACGCTCTACACCTACGAGGATCCGTTGAACGGCATCACGGCCGACGAGCGGGTCACGCTGAGCGATCCGGTGCGGACGCCGAAGTGGAACATGGACTCCTTCCTCGTGCCCGGTCCTGACGTGATGATCACCACGTCCTCCAGCATCAGCAACTTGACGACGACCAAGACCTTGGTGGTGAACGTTCCGGCTGGAACTCACATCTCGTTGAACAAGTGCAACCTCAAGGGGGGACTCGTCATCTACTCCGAGGACACCTATACGCCGCGCTCGGAGCCGCGCAACACGCTGAGCTGGAAGAGCACCAACATCGGTTCGGCGACCTCGGCCGGCGTCGTGCCGAACCTGGGCGTTTTCGCGCCGGCTGCGCACGTCACGCACAGCAACAACCAGACCCAAGGCTACGGCCTGTTCCTGATTCACTCGGCCGGGCACCTCAACAACCTGACGATTCAGTCCGGGGCGCTGATGATCCTGAACTACATCGATCAGCTGAACAACATCCAGATTGACTACGACGAGGACATGTGGACCGATGAACTGCAGGGGCTGTTCGACTTCGGCGCCTCATCGCCCCGCGTCTTGTCCATCCAGGAGTACTATCCGGACGTCTGAGGCGCGCGGCGTCAAGGCTCGATGGTGATGCCCTGCGCTTCGCTGACGAAGCGCAGGCTGCCGGCGAAGGCGCCGAAGGCCACCTGAATGCTGCGGCCGATCATGCCCGGCCCGGTCAGAAAGCCCGGCGGGAGGGTCCAGCGCGCGGCCGCGCGGCCCTGCGCGTCGAGGCGCCCGCTGAGGCCCTGGAACAGATGCGCGTGCGCCGGATCGGCGAGCAGCGCGTCCAGCGGGCCCGAGCGCGCGAAGGGCAGGGCCGTGTCCGGATCGAAGATGGAACTGCCGGGCAGGCCCGCCATCATTTTGTAGTGCGCCTGGCCGAGCGCCGCGCCGGCGTCGAGGGCGAAGTCCACGGCGCCGCCCGCGCTGGCGGAGAGCGCGCTCTGGCTGGCGACGAGCGAGCCCGAAGGGCGGCCGAAGGCGGCCAGCGCGCGGCCGCCCGCGCCCGGCTCGATCACCCAGATGGAATTGTCAGACGGATCCACGGCCTGGATCTGGCCGGAGTCGGCGGGGGCGATGCCTGCCAGGAGTTGCGCGGCGCCGAAGGCGTCGTCCTGATCGCGCGTGGAGGTGTAGAGCCAGGAATCGCCGCCGGCCGGCGCGCGGCTGAAGATCAGGCGCGTGTCGCCGGCTTCCCAGGCCGGACTGAGTTCATCGTCCGCGGTGGCGAGCGCCGCGATTTTCTCGGGCGGGAAGAAGCGGGCGTTGGACTTCAGCCGGCGCGCGCGCATCAGATCCCAGTTGCCGTCGCGTTTCGAGGCGAACACGATTTCGAGTTCGTCGTCGGAGACGTCCAGGCCCTGTTCGCCGAGGCCGCTGTCGAGCGCTTGCAGCAGCATCGGCTCGTCGAAATCGCTGACGAGGTCCGGGCGCTGCGAGGAGTACACGTGCGACACGCCTTGCGGCCGGTCGTAGGCGGTGAAGGTCGTGCGCAGGCCGTCGGCCGACACCCACACGTCGGTCAGGCGCTGCGTCGGAAAGGCGCCGATCGTGAAGGCGGCCGGCGCGCCGAAGGGGGCGCCCGCGGAGGGCCGCGTGAATTGCAGAAGTTCGCGGCCGGCCCCTTGATCGGCGATGAGCCAGGCGCTGAGTCCGTCCGGCGCAAGATGCGCGGCGATCAGATCCTGGAAGCCGGTCAGTCCGGCGACGGCGGCGCCCGCCGCGGTCGGCGTGGAGGGGGGGGCGGCATGCAGCAGGCGGGCCGGCGGCCACAGCGTCACGGCGCGAATGCCGTCGTCCACGACGAAGCGCAGGAAATCGAGGCCCGGACCGGCGCCGCTCTGCACTTCGACGGTGTAAGTGCCGTCGAGATGGTCCGTCACGTTGAGCAGCGATGAAAGTCCGGCGGAGCGCGCGTCGTGCTCCAGCGTGATCGTGGCGCCGCCGTTTTGCACCGCGTTGCCGTTCACGTCGCTGAGGTCGAGCACGTAAGACACCACGTCGCCGGCGCCGGCCGTCGCCGCGGCGGCCGGCGGCCAGACGGTGGAGCGGGAGCCGTCGGGGCGGCCATCCAGCGCGGCCCGCCACGCGTCGAAGTCCGGGCGCATCAGCAGCACCGGGTCCGGATCGTTGCGGTCGTAGTTGATGTAGTTGAGGCGCAGATAGAAGTCGCCGCCCGTGCAGTTCTGGCTGCCGCAGATCTCGTTGTCGCCGGGGCGCGCGATGACGAAGCAGGCGATGTGGGCGCTCTTGCCGCCCGGCACCGGCGGCGAACCGCACGATTCCGGCTGGGCCGGGGAGCAGGAGCAGCGGCCGTCGCCGCCCATGGCCATCGCGGCTTCCATGGCGGCCATCACTTTCTGGCCCATGTCGCCCGGCGTGGCCAGGAAGGCGGCCTCGCAGTCGGCGACGACCGGCGCGCCGGTCAGGACGTTGCCTTGAATGGCGTAGACGAAATCGCCTTGCTGGCCGGTGACGCCGCCGAACCAGGTGCCGCAGTTGATGCCCGAGTAGCTCACCGCGCGCCCGGCCATGTCCACCAGCCCGATCTGCCGGCGCAGCCACATCGGGTCGTCCACCGCGATGATGTCCAGAATTTCCTGCGGGGAAGCGCCTTCCAGCATCAGGGTGTGGATGCGCTGCCGCGTGGCGGCCGAGACCGCGAAGGACTGGGTGGCGCCCACCCCGACTTCGCTGGTGATCACGCCGATGGCCTTCAGCAGATCGTAGTTCTCGATGCAGGTCGCCGAGGCGATGCACACCTCCCCGGTCCGGAGGTTGACAACCACCAGGGACCAGGTCGCCAGGGCCTGGGAGGCGAGGAGGGTCAGGGCGGCCAGGATCGGGAGGAGGCGTTGGCGCATGATCGGGTTCCTCAAGGATACCCGGCAAAGCCCGGCGCCCTGGCTGGAAGCATTGACGGCCCTGGCGGGGCGGCCTAGGCTTTTCGCTTCCCTTACCCGGCCGCGGCCCGGCCAGATTGCACGGACCCATGATTCGCACGCCCATTCTGCCCCTCCTCGCAGCCCTCGCCCTGACCGGCGCCAGCTGCTCCACCTGGAATTCCGGCGTGAACGCGCCCGCTTTCGCCTCCGGTACCTATCGCCTGGGCGGCAGCGCGAACCTGAACTTCCAGGACAACGAATTCAACGGAACGGACACCGACACCCTCGGCGGCAGCGCCGATCTGGGCCGCTTCTTCACCTCCAATCTCGAGTTGGGCCTGCGCGGCGCGTACACCAACTCCGACAACGGCACCGTCGAGACCGACACCTCGAGCGTCGCGGTGTTCGGCCGCTGGTACACCTCCAGCAAGGCCACCAGCCGGCCGTGGATCGAGGTCGGCGGCGGCGCCGGCAGCGTGGACAACAGCGCTGTTGACGTCAGCGGCACGGTGCTCTTCCTGGCGCTGGGCCTCTCGCACTTCATCACCGAGTCCGTGGCGGCGGAGATCTTCGGGCGCCAATCGGTCGGCGATTACGACGACGGGATCGAGAGCGACACCCTCGACCTGGGCATCGGATTCTCCTTCTTCTGGTAGGCCGGACTCCTCATGCGCACTGCTCCGTTGCTTCTCGCCGTCGTGCTGGGGCTGCTGGCCTCCTGCTCCAACGCGGGATCCGGCTTCGAGCCCGGCGCCTGGCGCCTGGGCCTGGGCATGGATTTCTGGGATGACACCTCGCTCAACGACGCGGACGCCGATCAGGACGTGATCACCGCGGACGTCGGCATGTTGCTCGGCGAGAACTCCGAATTCGGCCTGCGCATGACCTCGGGCGACATGCCCGATCAAGACGTCGAAACCGCCTCGATCGGTCCCTACTACCGCTGGTACTTCGATCCGCTGTTGAGCGTGCGGCCGTGGCTGGATGCAGGCATCAGTTTTGCCGGTCTGGATTACGGCGTCGACGACGAGAGCGGCTGGGAGTTCTCGGCGGCCGTCGGTGCCTCGTGGTACTTCCTGGCCCATCTGGGCTTGGAGGCTTATCTGCGCGCCACGAACGGCAACTTCGAATTGAACGAAGTCTTCACGACGCAGGCCGGCGTCGGTCTGTCCTTCCTCTGGTAGGCAGCGCCGTCAGTCGCCGAGCAGCGGGGCCAGGTCGGCGGCGCGCCAGAGCGCCAGCCGCCGGCTGCCGAATGCCTGCAGGCTGAGCGCGCCTGCGCTCAGGCTCTCCTGGGCGTCCGCCGCCAGCAGGAGGGCCACCAGGCCGTCCGGATTCTGCGCCAACCAGCGCTGCTGCGCCCGCGGCGATCCAGGATTGGCCACGGGTGCGCGCAGGCGCCCGAGGAAATGGAAGTGGCCGTGGTATTTCGCGCCGAAGAAGGCCGTCGGCCGGCCGGCGTCCTGAGCGGCGGCGATGGCGGCCGCAGGTTGCCGCAAGTCGTAGCGCTCCTGCAGCGTCGGGCGCAGCGCCGGATAGCCGACCGCGATCACGAGCGGGCCCAGCAAGGCCAGCCGCAGGACGCGAGGCAAGGCCGCCGGATCCGCCGGCGCAGCGGCAGGGCGGGGGGGGGAAGCCGACAGGCGCGCTGCTGCCGCCAGGGCCAGGCCCCCGAGGGCCGGGTAGAGGTAATGGGGCTGCTTGCCGCTGACGGCGGAGAAGATCAACAAAGCAGGCAGAAAGGCGCATCCGCCGAAGCGCGTGAGCGCGGCCGAGCGGCCGTCGTCGGCGCCGCGCGCGCGGCGGCGCCACAGTGGCGGCGCGGCCAACCAGGGCAGCGCGAGCACGGGCAGCAGAGCGAGATACCACCAGAAAGGCCGCGCGTGAGCGAAGGAATCCTGCAGGCGGCCCGCGGTCTGGCCGTAAAGAATGGCGCTGCCGTACTCCGCGCCGCCCGCCCGCGCTGCGGGAATGGCCCAGGCCAGCGCGAGCCCGCAGCCGGCGAGAGTCGCGAGTGCGAGGCCCGCCCAGGCCCGCGCGCCGCGGCCGCGGGGGCTGGCCCAGAAGGGGTGCAGCAGGGCCGGCGGCAGGATCGACACCAGCGCCGCCGGACCCTTCGTGAGCAGGGCGGCGGCCACGGCCACGGCGAAGATCGTCCAGCCGCTGCGCGGCGCCGGGACCCGCTCCGCCGCGGCGGGGCAGGCGCGCAGCAAGCCGAGCCAGGCCAGGAAGACGAAGACCGCCAGCCAAATGTCAAAGAGAATGCTGC
>CAYVPL010000001.1:0-39524 GCA_964453755.1 uncultured Planctomycetales bacterium | reverse complement strand
GTGTGGACGATTTTGGAGATCAGCAGGCCGGCCACCACCGGAACCACCAGCATCGGCGCGCGGCGCAGCACTTTGGCGACGGCGGAATCGGCCAGGTCGGAATGGACGCCGGCGCCGGCCAGCAGCAGCGCGTCTTCCGAGCCCTCGCGCTCGAGCACTTCCAGCGCGTCGTCGCCGGTGATGAGGCCGACGATCAGGCCGCGCGCGTCCACCACCGGGATCATCGTGAGGTTGTAGTGCAGGAGGCGGCGCGCCACTTCCTCGCGGTCGTCGTCCACTTTGGCGTGGATGACGTCCGGATTCATGATGTCGTGCAGATCCTGGTGGATGCCCGCTTCCAACAATTCGCGCGTGGACACCACGCCCTGCAGCGCGCCGCGCCCGTCCACCACGTAGACGACGTAGACCGTCTCGGCCTCGCCCTCGTCGCGCTTGATGCGCTTGAGCACGTCGCCGACCTTCTCGTCCGCGCGCGCGGTGAGAAAGTTGGTGGTCATGATGCCGCCGGCGGTGTCTGGCGCGTACTCGGCGAGGTGGCGGATCTCGGCCGCGTCCTCCGGCGTGACGAAGCACATGACTTCGCCGCGCACTTCCTCCGGCAGCTGCGCGACCACGTCGGTGGCGTCGTCGGAGGGCAGGCGGCCGACGAGACGGCCGATCCACTGCGGATCGGCGCCGCCGAGCAGCACGGATTGATAACGCGGATCGGTTTCTTCCAGCACCGCGGCGGACTCTTCCTCCGGGAGGGCGCGGAAGATGCGGCGGGAATCCTCGTCGTCCAAGTCCAGCCACAGCACGTCCGCGACGTCGGCGGGGTGCATGCCGTCGAGGCGCAGCGGGCCGCCGTCGGGCTTCTGCAGCCAGGCCTTCAGGGCCTGGAGCACGAGGCTGCGCGACTCTCGACGGCGGACTGCCGGCATTGGGGAATGCTATCCGCGGCGCGGCGCGGCCGTGAAGCGCCAGATCTCGTCGCGGCGCTCGAGAGTGAAGATCCAGAAGCGGACTTCCTGATCCGCGGGAGCAATCGTCAAGCGCACGCGCGCGGAGTTGGGCGTGCGCGATTCTTCGGCGGCAGTGACTTCCTCAGGCGCTGCCGCGCCGAGGCTGGCGGCGAGGATGCGCAAGTTGTTGCTCAAACTCGCCGGCACCGGCACGCCGCGCGTCCCGGACGGCAGCTGCGGCTCCAGGCGGCCGCGCGCGTGATCCACCAGGCGCATGAAGTTGATGGCGTGGCTGGAGATTTCGGCGCTGGAGGGGTGGCCCAGGGTGAGGTCTTCCTCACGCGACTGCTCCTCCTCCAGCCAGTCGCGGGCCGGACCGATCAGGCTGCGGGCAAGATCTTCGACCAACTGTGCCGGATGCTCCGTGCGCAGCGCCCGTTGCTCGCTGCAGGCCGGCAGCAGCGCGGCGGCCAGCAGAACTGAGCAAGCGGCCTTCATGCTCAGGGCGCCGGCAGGGCGATGAAGATCCGGGCCAGCTTGCGCTGCTGCAGGCTCTCGAGATCGGCGAACAGGGCTGAGGCCGGCAGGGCGGGATCGATGCGCAGGCCGACGGCTCCGCCCGCGGCGCTGCCGGCGAGGGCCGCGGCCCATTCGTCTTCGCTGCCGCCGAGGTTCAGGATCACGTCCCCGGCGCTGGCCTCCCAAGCGGGACGCTGGTCCAAGAGGAAACAACGGTCCAGCATCTCGCCGGGCAGGCCGATCCAGATCTGCGGCCAGCGCGTTTTCGGTTGGGCCAGCGATTCCAGCACTCCCAAGACCAGGGAAGAGGGCACGTCGGGGCCGGCCAGAATCACCAGAGGCTCGGCGGGCAATCCGGCATCGTCTTGAACGCGCATCGGGATCAGCACGTCTTGCACGGTCAGCTTCAGCCGCTGCCAAGGATCAGCGCCTTCCGCGTTCGCCATCAGAGAGTGGTGAACCACGACGCGCTGCCACTCGACCTCCGCATACGCGGAGTCCGCGGGAATCTCGGAGCCGAATTGCTTGCGGAAGCGCTCCTGCACGTCCGGCGGCACCGAGCCGGCGGCCCAAGACTGCAGGTGCAGGCGCGGACTGTCCGGAGGATAGGGTTGGAAGGCTTCGCGCCGGCGCGGCGGCCAACTGGCCAACTTCCATCCCTTCTTCGGATCCGGCGCGATGCGCACCAGGAAGGTCGCCGAGCCGGTTTGGTCCGGCGGCAGGTCCAGACTGGCGAGCGCCCCGCCTCCGCTGCCCGGATCCGCGTGCTGTCGCAACGCCCACGCCTCCGGCTTCTCGCGCACGCTGCCGAGGCACAGCGCGAAGTAGGCCAGGTGTTCCTGGTCCGCCTCGGCGACCGGGAAGTCCTTCGCGACTTTCTGCGAGGCGGCCAACAACTGGGCGAAGCCGCTGCAGCGGCGCAACTCCTCCGGATCGAGCTCGTTGTCCTCGAACTCGCGGCTCACCTGCGCGGCGAAGGCGACGGCGGCGGGATGGAAGCCGTCGAGCACGCCGGTCATTGCCCGCTCCGGCGCCGGCTGCGCCGAGGACCCGCCGCAGGCGGCGAGGAGCAGAGCCGCGGCGGGAATGAGGAAGGAAAGCGGCCGCATCCCGGCAGTCTAGCCGGGTGGCCGGAAACCGTAGCGGCGGAAATATTTCCAGGCCGACGCGAGGAACAGGCGCCGGTGCGGGCCGCCTTTGCGCGCTGCCCCGCCGGCGTAATGGGAAATGATCATCTGCGGCGCGTAGCCGATGCGGCCGCCGGCCGCGCGCAGGCGCCGGCAGAGGTCGAAGTCCTCGAAGTAGAGGAAGAAGCGCTCGTCGAATCCGCCCACCACGTGGAAGGCGGCCGTGCGCAGGAGCATGAAACTGCCGCTCGCCAGCGGGACGTCGAGACGTTCGAGTTCCGGATCCAGATCGGCCAGCGCGTAACGCTCGAGGCGCGCGCGGCAGCGGCGGCGCAGCCAGGCCGGGCCGAAGCCGCGCACGAAGAGCGTCCAGGGATCCGGCTCGCGCTTGCACAAGTGCCGCGGCCCGCCGGGGCCGGTGTCCACCTGCGGCGCGGCCAGCACGACGTCCGGATGCGCGCGCAGGAAGGCGAGGCCGGCGGTCAGCGCGTCCTCCGCCATCACCGCGTCGGGGTTCAGGATCAGCGCGAACTCGGCCGTTGCGCCGCGCAGCGCCTGATTGTGGCCGGCGCCGAAGCCGCGGTTGTGCCCCGGTTCGAGCAGGCGCGCGCCGGTCGCCCGCAGGCGCGCGGCGTGCTCCGTGCCCGGGCCGTGATCCACGATCGTGAGATGGTGTCCGGCGAGCGCGCCGGCGGCGCGAGCATGGGCCGCCGCGCGCTCCAGCGCCGCCAGCGTGCGCTCGAGCACCGCGAAGTCGGGCGCGTGGGAGACCAGGGAAACCGCGAGCTCAGGCGCAGGCGGCTTCATAGGCGGGGATCACCTCGCCGGGCGGGCCGTCCATGCGCACCTGGCCATCGTCGAGCCACAGCACGCGATTGGTGATGTCCTGCACCGTCTCGAGATTGTGCGAGACCATCACCACGATCGGCGTGCGCAGAATCAACTCCTGCATGCGCTTCACCGCCTTCTCGCGGAAGGACATGTCGCCGCCGCCGAAGACCTCGTCCAGCAGCAGGATCTGCGGATCCACCTCGCAGGCGGTGGCGAAGGACAGCCGCGTGGCCATGCCGCGCGAGTAGTACTTGAGCGGCGTGTGCCGGAAGCGGCCGATCTCGGCGAACTCGAAGACCGCGTCGGCGCGCGCGCGCATGGTGGCGGCGGGGATGTCCAGCAGCGCGCCGGCCTGGATCAGGTTCTCCTCGCCCGTCAGCTCCGGCTCGAAGCCGAGGCCGAGGCGGAACAGCGGCACGACGAAGCCCTTCACCTCGACGACGCCGGCCGTCGGCGGAAAAATTCCGGCCAGCAGCCGCAGCAGCGAGGTCTTGCCCGCGCCGTTGCGGCCGACGATGCCGACGCGCTCTCCCGGCTGAATGCTCAGGTTGACGTCGCGCAGCGCCGGCAGATCGCGGAACTCGTCCTTGCCGCCGCGCAGCGCCGACACCAGCGAAGCCTTCAGGCTCGGCCGCTTGTTGGAGTACAAGCGGTAGGTCAGGCTGACCTCGCGCAACTGGATGCCGAGGTCGGCGCTCACAGGCGGAACACGAGCTTGTGCTCGAACTTGGCAACCACCCACAGGCCGAGGCTCAGCATGGCCAGGGCGCAGGCGGCGGAGATGAGCAGGGTGCGCGCGTCGGGCGCGACGCCCAGGTTGATCACGTCGTCGAAGATCTTGATCAGATGGTAGGCCGGATTGAGTTCGGCCCACTGGCGCACCGATTCCGGCAGCGCCGTATAAGGAATGATCACCGGCGTGAGATAGAACCAGGCGCGCAGCGTGACGCCGAGCAGGTGCACCGCGTCGCGGAAGTAGACCGTGACCACCGCCGCCACCGAGGCCAGGCCGAGCGCGAACAGAAAGAGCAGCAGCACGCCGACCGGCAGCCACAGCAGGGCCCAGCTCGGGCGGAAGCCGATGAAGCCCGCGACCAGGCCGAGGGCGAGCAGCGCGAAGAAGTATTCGACGAATGCGAACAGCGTGCGCCGCAGCGGCAGCAGCAGTTTGGGCAGCGGATACTGCAGCAGGAGGTTCTCGCCCTTCACCAGCGAGCGCCCGCCCTGCTCCACCGAAGCGGTCAGCGCCTGCCAGGGCAGCAGGCAGGCAAAGAGGTGCAGCGCGAAGGAGCCCTGGCCGCTGCCGCGGTCGAAGACGAAGCTGAAGGCCGCCGCCATCACCGTCAGCATCAGCAGCGGATTCAGCAGAGACCACAGGAAGCCCAGCGAGGAGCGCCGGTACTTCAGGCGCAGATCCACGCTGAGAAAGGCGCCGATCAGGACCCGGCGCCGCAGGATCGCCCCGACCTGCTCGCGGATCCGCATGCCGCGGGATTCTAGGACTGCGGGGCGCGTCCGCGCAGCCGGCGCCACACGCGCCGCAGGCGCTCGCCGAGCCGGTATTCCGTGCGCTGCTTGAGCAGGCCGACCTCGGAACGCAGTTGCAGCGCCTCGTCCCGCCACTCGGTGGCCTCGCGCTGCGTGCGCGCCACTTCGCGCAGCGCTTCCTCAGCCTGCAGTTCACGATCGGTCAGTGCGGTGCGCATCAGGTCCTGCTCGCTCTTGAGCCGGGCGAAATCCGCGAGCAGATCCTTGAAGGCGCGACCGAAGCCGACCTCGGGCTGCGCCAGGAGCTGGCCCACGTCCCCTCCGTTCCACAGCCGGAGGTAGAGCTCGCAGGTGTCCGGGCGCAGTTCCTCGGAACCGCGTATTTCGTCCAATCCGTGACTGTGATGACGCAGGTCCCGGGCGGCTTCTTCCCGCATCCGGGCGGCGGCCTCCGGGCCGGGCGGCGGGATCGGCAGGCGCAGGGTCCGGATCAAGCGCTCGACTTCGGCCGCGGGTTCGCTGAGCAGGCGCTCGAAGTGAACGATTGCGCGCTCGGCCGCGGGCGCGTTGCGGAAGGCGGCTCGCGTGTAGGCGTTCCACAAGTCCTCGGACAGCACCGAGGGGAAGCCGTCGCGCCGCTTGAGGGAATCCGCGACCTCCAGCGGATTGCGCAGCGCCACGATCCAGGCGATGCGGCCGGGCAGGATGTCGCGCCAAAAATCCGCCAGCAAGGTCGTGCGCGGATCCTTGAATCCCCACAGCGCGCGGCCGCCGAACTCGCGGGCCACCAACTCCCGGGCGCGCGCGCGCAGCGGCGCCACCCGCGGATCCTGCGCCCAGCCTTCCGGCAGCTCGGGCGGATTCATCCACGAGCCGCCGAAGGCGCGCAGCAACTCGTCGTTGATTTCGCGCAGGCCCTCGTGCTCCCAGAAGCCGCGCGGATTGTCGTCCGCGGCGCGCGCGAGACTGGCGGCTGCGCCGAGTTCGACGCCGGCGATGTTGAGCAGGCGCGCCAACAGCGAAGTGCCGCTGCGGTGCATGCCGATCACGCACACGATCACCGGAGCCGCTCCGCTCATCGCGCCGCGGCCGCCTCGCGCGCGGCGCACCGCGCGCGGAAGTCCTCGAAGGCCGGCTGGAGATCGTCGCCGAGCCGCTGCAGGCGCCCGTCGAGTTCGCGCGCGGCTTCCTGGTGCAGGGCGAAATCGAGTTCATTGCGGCGCTCGAGTTCGGCGTGCAGATCCGCGCTTAATTTGGCGCGCAATTGCGCGAGGCGCTCCTCGAGGCGGCCGCGGCGCTCGCGCGTGACGTTGCGGGAGTGATTGGACAAATCGAGTCCCGGGAAATCGGCCGCCAGATTGCGCTCGGCGCAGAGCAGGCTTTCGCCGAAGCGCTCGACGGTGCCGGCCAGCGCGGCTTCGCGCAGGCGAGCGCAGGCGGCGGCCAGTACGGGCCGCTTGCCGGTGCCGGGCCCGGTGGAGAGAAAGGTCGTCTGGAAATTGCAGATCAGGCTGACCGGTCCGAGGTCCAGCATCCAGCGCACGTAGCCGCGCAGATCCGACTTCTTGGCCTGCAGCGCCGAGGCGCTGCGCGTGCGGGCGCGGCGGTGGAAGCTGTAGGCCGAGAGCGCGCGGTCGAGCGGATGGCGGATCAGCAGGAGCGGGCGCCAGCGCACGTCGTAGATGGCGGGCAGCGGAAAGCGGACTTGATGGCTGGAGACGGCGCGGAGCGCCGGACGCGTCTCGACGAAGGCGCGGAACTCGTCGTGCTCGAGCACGTAGTTGGCGCGCGGCCCGTCGAACTCGGCGAAGGCGATGCCGAACTCGCGCCGCAGCGCGCCGTCGAGCGTGGTGCCCGCGTTCTTGAACACGTGGAAGTGCACGCACACCGGCCGCGTCGTGAAACGCGGCGCCGGCGCGGCGGGCGGATGCGGAGCGTGCGTCATGCGCGGCGGGCAAGATCGAGTCTGACAATTTCGCGGGCGCGCTGCGCCGAGAAGGAGCGGGCCACGAGTTCCAGGCCGGCTTGGCGCCGGGCGCGCCACTGCGCGTCGTCCTGCAGCAGCGCCGCACTAGCGACTGCCAATTCCTCCGGGCTGGCGCCGATGGACGCCGCCGATTCGATGCCCGCGACCCCTTCTGCCCCGATCGGCGTGCACGCGACCGGCAAGCCCCAGGCCAGCGCCTCGATCAGCTTTCCTTTGACGCCGGCGCCCCACACCATCGGCACGACGGCGATGCGCGCCGACCGATAGGCCGCGGCCAGCTGCTCGTCGCTGAGCCGGCCCAAGATGAGAACGCTGTCCGCGGGGAGTGCCTGCACCGCCGGCGTCGGATGGGCGCCGGCCAGCAGCAGCCGCGCGTTCGGCGCCAGCTCGCGCACCCGCGGCAGAACTTCGCGCGCGAACCACAGCACGGCGGCCTCGTTCGGCGGATGGCGGAAGCCGCCGACGAAAAGCATGTCGCCGGCCGAGCGCCCGGTCAGATCGCCGCCGTCCGCCGGACGGCCGTCGAGCGGCACGCGCTCCCAGAAGTAGATCGGCACGTCGCGCACGGTCTTGCCGGGGAACTGCCGCGCGATCCACTCACGCTCGTAGGTGCTCGGCGTGTGGATCACTTGCGCCGCGGCGAGCACGCGCTCTTCCATTTTGCGCCACTGCGCCGCCTCGCTGCCCGCGCCGCGCCCGCCTTCGGCTTCGTGCCGGCGCTGCTCGCGCAGATGGTGCAGGTCGTGGCATTGGTAGACCAGGCGCGCTTGCGGGGCGTGCTCCTGGACGTGCGAGAGATAGGCCTCGGCCACGTGCGGGCGGTGCAGATAGACGGCGTCCAACTCGCGGCCGTGGCGCGCCAGCCAGAGCCGGTGCTGCGGCCCGTGGGCGTGTCCGCACAGCACTTCGACGCCGAGATCCTGCAACTTGCGCGCGTAGGGCTGCGCGGCGAAGAGGTTCATCGGCAGGAAGCTGACTTGACATCCTTCGGCGACCAGCAGGCGCAGGTACATCCAGGTCAGGCGCGAGCCGGCGTCGGCGTCCCAGGCGGGCAGGGTGTGATCCACGACCGCGACGTGAGCCTTGTGCTGGCTGCGATCGCGGGCGCGGAAGACGTCGGCGGGTCCGGCGCTGTGCTCGGCTTCGAGCACGGCGCGCCATTTGTCCGTGAACTTCAGGCGGTTGATCTCCTGATAGCGCTTCATCCCGGAGCCGACGTCGGTGCCGTGCGAGATCCCTTCGAGATGGACGACCGCCGCGCGCGGTTGATAGACGACCTTGCGCCCGGCCGCGCGCACGGCGAAGGCCAGGTCGGTGTCTTCGTAGTAGGCCGGAGCGTAGCGCTCGTCGAAGCCGCCGAGTTGACGCCACAGTTCCGTCGGCAGCAGCAGGCAGGCTCCGGAGCAGTAATCGACTTCCTTGAGATAGTCGAACTCCGACGCGGCAGGGTCGCCGCCGCGCCCGTAGTTCCAGCCGCTGCCGTCCTGCCACACGATGCCGCCGGCTTCCTGCAGACGGCCGCGCGGATCCAGCAACTTGGCCCCGACCATGCCGACCTGCGGATCCGCGTCGAGAGCCTCGTGCAATGCTTCGAGCCAGCCGGGCTCGACGCTGGTGTCGTTGTTGAGCAGAAGTAGCGTGCTGCCGCGGGCGGCGCGCGCGCCGGCGTTGCAATTGCGCAAGAAGCCCAGGTTCTCGGCGTGGCGCAGGAAGCGAACGCCGGTCACCACTTGCGCGAGCTGCGCCGTCTCGTCGGGCGAGCAGTCGTCGAGCACGATGACTTCGTAGCTGACTCCGCTGGAGTTGCGCAGAATCGAGCGCAGGCAGGTGTAAGTGTGCCGCCACTTGCCGTAGACCGGCACCAGAATCGTGCAGCGCGGCGCCGCGCACTCCGGGAAAGCCAGGACTTCCTGCGCGCCGATCTCGCCGGCAGCCGGCGCGAATTCGCGCCAGCGATTCCACAGCGGCACGTTGCCGTGGCGCTGATGGTGCGTCCAGGCCAGCAGCGGGCGCGCCAGCGGCCGGCCGATCGCGCTGTAGAACCGGAAGCGGCGCGTGCCCGGCGGGATCAGCACGGCGCGCGCTTTCTGCGCCAGCAGCGCCAGCCGCTGCGCGCCCGTGGCGCCCTGTTCCTTGAGGTCGCGGTCGAGATGGCGCGCTTTCTGCCAGAGGGCGCGGGTGCGGTTCAACAAATCAGGCCCCCGCGGCTCCGTCCAATTCGTCCAGACAGGCGGCCAGGGAGACTTCCCAGGCGGGCAGGCGCGCGCCGTGCTCGCGCGCGAGGCGCGCGCAGTCGAGCGTGGAGTTCGCCGGGCGCCGCGCCGGGGTCGGCCATTCGACGCTGGCGATCGGATCCACCGCGCGCACGCGCAGGTCGGCGCCCAGGCGCCGCTCCCGCGCGAGCGCAAAGATGCGTTCGGCGAAGCCGTGCCAACTGACGGCGCCGGCGCCCGCGGCGTGGAACAAGCCGCCCGGCTCGAGGCCGCGGCCCGCGACGATCCAGGATGCGCGCGCCAGTTCGCGCGCCCAGGTCGGATTGCCGATCTGGTCGGCGACGACGCGCAAGCGCTCCTGCTCGCGCCCCAGGCGCAGCATGGTGCGCACGAAATTGTGGCCGTGCGCGGCGTAGACCCACGAAGTGCGCAACACCACGGCGCGCGCGCCCGCGCCGAGCACCGCCTCGTCGCCGGCCAGCTTGCTCGCGCCGTAGACGCCGAGCGGCGCGGGCGCGTCGCCCTCCTGCCAGGGGCCGCGCTTCGAGCCGTCGTAGACGTAATCCGTGGAATAGTGAATGATTCCAGCGCCGAGCCGGGCGGCTTCGGCGGCCAGCAGCGCGGGGGCGTCGGCGTTGAGCGCGCGCGCCAGCGCGGGCTCGGCCTCGGCGCGGTCCACCGCGGTGAAGGCTGCAGCGCTGAGAATCAACTCCGGCCGGTAGCCGCGGATCAGCGCGCGCACCTCTTCCGGTCGGGTCAGATCGAGCTCGTCCAGGCCCGGCGCGCGGATCTCGAAGCCCGCCGGGGCCGTGCGGCGCAACTCGGTGCCAACCTGGCCATCGCGGCCGACGAGGAGAACGCGCACCCGTCTATCTTCGCCGACGCGCGGCCCACTCCGCCAGCGTCGGCAGGGCGGCGTCCTTGGCGGACAGCACCGGAGCGGGCAGAGGCCAGGGAATCGCCAGTTGCGGGTCGTCCCAGCGAATGCCGGCGTCGGCCTCGGGCACGTAGCGCTCGGTGCACTTGTAGGCGAACAGCGCCTCGGGCGAAATCACCTGGAAGCCGTGCGCGAATCCGGGCGGGATCCACAACTGCAGGCCGTTGGCGGCGGAGAGTTCGACGCCGAAGTGCTGGCCGCAGCGCGGCGAGTCGGGGCGGATGTCCACGGCCACGTCCCAGACTGCGCCTTCCAGCACGAAGGCCAGTTTGCCCTGCGGGCGCGGATCCTGGAAGTGCAGGCCGCGCAGCACGCCGCGCGTGGAGCGCGAAAAGTTGTCCTGCACGAAGGGGCCCGGCAGCCCGGCGGCGGCGTAGCGCTCGGCCTGAAATCCTTCCCAGAACGAGCCGCGCGCGTCGCGAAACGTGCGCGGCGCGAGCAGCAGCACGCCGGGCAGGGAAGTTTCGCGGACGTCGAGGGCGGCGGCGCTCATGGTGTCAGACCGCCATGCAGCCGTGATCCTGCAGCGCGCGCTCGACCTCGGCGAAGTTGAGGACCAGCTCCTGCAGCGGGGCGCGCACGATTTTTTCCGTGCCCATCTCGACCGGCGCGGCATCCACGCCGAGAAAGGCGAACAGCAGGTCGCTCTCTGCTTGCGGGGCGCGGACCAGCCGCTCGTAGGTGGTCTCGATGGCGCGGTGCCCGGCGAAGCTGCGCTTGAACTCGGCGGTGCGCCGGCGGGTCTCGACCACGTCGGCGAGGCAGTCTTTGACGTCCACCTTGAAGGGTTTCACCGGCGGCACCGCCGCCCCCGCCTTCACGTTGGTCACTCCGGTCTGCTTCATCACCACTTGGTGGGAGACGTAGCGCTCGAGCAGGTTCTCGCGGTGCAGGAAGAGAATTTTCAGATCCTGGTCGCGCTCGACCAGGCCGCGCACCTCGTGCCAGCGCGGTTGGGTCATCTCGTCGTACTTGAGTTTGAAACCGACCGCCTTCTTGCCGGGCGAATGCAGAAAATACTTGTAGAGCACTTTCTCCGGCCGGGTGAAGCGCTCGCGCGCAATTTCTTCGCCCACTGCCGGATCTTCGAGGATGCGCTTGCCGATCGGCCCGGTCAGGCTCGCCATGCGATCGCCCCAGACTTCGCCGTGCACCAGAAGCGACGGATGGCACCGGAGCAGCTTCACGAGCATGGTGCTGCCCGTGCGCGCGGCGCAGGTGATCATGAACATGTCGCTCCGTACGAACATGTGGAGATTCTATAATCGCCGCAGATGGATCGCGGCGCTCAGCAGCAGGGATTGATCCACGATTGGGCCGGCGCCGGCCCGTTCGTGCTGCCCGCGCCCGCCGCGCCGGTGCTGCTCGACGACGAGACGCTGCGCGACGGCCTGCAGTGCCCGTCGGTCGAGGATCCGCCGCTCGCGGCGAAGCTGCGCTTGGTGCGGCTGATGAACGATCTCGGCATCGACACCGCCGACGTCGGCCTGCCGGGCGCGGGCCGCAACGCCCGCGAGCACATCTACGCGCTGGCCCGCGAGATGCAGGGCATGCGCATCAAGCCCAACGTCGCCTGCCGCACGGTGGTCTCTGACATCGAGCCGGTGGCGGAGATGGCGCAGCAGCTGGGCTCGCCGATCGAGGTCTGCGCCTTCATCGGCTCCTCCCCCATCCGCGCCTACGCCGAAGACTGGGATCTCGCCAAGATGGTGGCCAACGTGCGCGCCGCCGTGCGCTTCGCCAAGCAGAACGGCCTGCCGCTGATGTTCGTCACCGAAGACACCGTGCGTTCGACGCCGGCGATTCTCGCCGAACTGAACGGCGCCGCCATCGAGGAGGGCGCCGACCGCCTGTGCGTCTGCGACACCGTCGGCGGCGTCACGCCGGAGGCGGTGCGCAATCTCTTTCACTGGCTGAAGACGTGGCTGATCGAGAACCGCGCGCAGCACGTCGGCCTCGACTGGCACGGCCACCGGGACCGCGGCCTGGGCCTCGTGAACACGCTGGTGGCGCTGTCGGCCGGCGCGCAACGCGCCCACGCCTGCGCGCTGGGCATCGGCGAACGCGCCGGCAACACCGAGATGGATCTGCTGCTGGTCAATCTCAAACTGCTCGGCTGGATCGACCGCGATCTGCGCAAACTCGGCGAGTACGTGCGCGCCGCCAGCGAAGCGGTCGGCCGGCCGATCCGCGGCGAGTATCCGGTCTTCGGCGAGGACGCCTTCGAGACCGGCACCGGCGTGCACGCGGCCGCCGTCATCAAGGCCTTCCGCAAGGGCGACGCCTGGCTGGCGAACCGCGTCTACAGCGGCGTGCCGGCCGACGACTTCGGCCTGCAGCAGAAGATCAGCGTCGGGCCGATGAGCGGAAAGTCAAACGTGATCTGGTTTCTCGAGCAGCGCGGCATCGAGCCCACCGAGGCGCGCATCAGCGCGGTGCTGGCGCGCGCGAAGGACTCGAAGCGCCTGCTGACGGAGGAAGAGGTTCTGGCGGCGGCCGGCGAGCCGGCGCGGAGGAGCTCGTGAGCGGCATGTCCACCGACGCGGTGCACGCCGGCGAGGAACGCCCCGGCTATGCCGGCGCCGTCATCACGCCGATCTTCCAGTCCGCCACCTTCAATTACGACGGTCCCGGCGGGCTGGCAGAAGTCACCTACGGCCGCTATCAGAATTCGCCGAACCACGCGGTGCTGCACGCGCGCATCGCCGCGCTCGAAGCCGCGGAGGACGCGGTCGTCGCGGCCACCGGCATGGCGGCCATGTCGGCGGCGCTGCTCGGCCTGTGCCGCGGCGGCGATCACGTGCTGGCCGCGCAGGGCCTCTACGGCGGCACTCACATCCTGCTGACCGAGGAACTGCCCAAGTACGGCATCACCTGTACGCTGGTGGACGCGCATCAGCCGGCGACCTGGGCCGCAGCCATGCGCCCGGAAACCCGCTGCTTCGTGGTCGAGACCGTCTCCAATCCGCTGTGCCGCGTCGCCGACCTGACGGCGGTGGCCGCCTTTTGCCGCGCGCGCGGCATCGTCTCCATCATTGACAACACCTTCGCCTCGCCGGTGAACTTCCAGCCGGCCGCGCACGGTTTCGATTTGATTCATCATTCGGCCACCAAGTACCTGAACGGTCACACCGATCTCGTGGCCGGCGCGCTGGCCGGCAAACGCGAGCTGGTGGCCAGCGCGGCCAAAGTCATCCGGCGCCTCGGCGCCTCGCTGGATCCTCACGCCTGTTTCCTGCTCGAGCGCGGCATCAAAACCATGGTGCTGCGCGTCGAGCGCCAGAACGTCAGCGCGCAGCGCGTCGCCGAATGGCTGGCGCGGCAGCCGCAGGTGGCAGCGGTCCATTACCCCGGCCTGCCCTCCCACCCCGATCACGCGCGCGCTCATGCGCTGCTGCGCGGCTGCGGCGGCATGCTCGCCTTCGACCTGCGCGGCGGCGGCTCCGCGGCGCAGCGTTTTCTCGCCGCGGTGAAAATCCCTTACGTCGCGCCCAGCCTGGGCGGCGTGGAGACCCTGATGTCGCGACCGGTCGCGACTTCGCACGCGATGCTCGCGCCGGCGGAGCGCGCCGCGCTCGGCATCGGCGACGGCCTGGTGCGCATGTCGGTGGGCATCGAAGACGCCGACGATCTGATCGCCGATCTCGGCGCCGCGCTCGCCGCAGTCTAGGCCGGCAGTTTCGGGCAGCCGTGGCGGCGGTGCAGCTCGCTGAGCGCCTCCTGCACTTCCGTCTCGGGCGCGCCGCGATGGCGCATCATGCGCGCCACCACTTCGGCGGCGGTCTCGAGCTCCATCGGCACCACTTCGCTGGCGCCGGCCATGCGCATCGGCGCCACGTCGGCCAGGAGCGGCGTGCGCACCACCAGGCGCGCGCGCGGCGCAATCGCGCGCACGGCTCGTATCGCCCGCTCGGCGGCGTTGGGATCGTTGACCACCAGCACGATTTCGCGCGCGTGCTCCGCAGCCAATTGCGCCAGCACCGTCGGGCTCGCGACGTCGCCGAAGAGCGCGCGCTGGCCGGCCGCGCGCGCGCGCCGCACGTTGTCAGGATTGAGGTCGGCGATCACGAACGGCACGCCGCGCGCCTGCAGCACGCGCGCCAACTCCTGGCCGGTGAGGCCGTAGCCGCCGATGATCACGTGATCGCGCATGCCTCCGGCTTGGTCCGGATCGTCCGCCTCCGGCTGCGCGAACCAGCGCGTCAGCCAGCGCCAGCGCTCCGCAGCGTCCACGGCGCGGGGGCTCGAACGCAGAATGAAGGGCGCGGCGAGCATGGTCAGAATCGAGGCTGCCAGCAGGCGCTGCGTGAGCGCCGGATCCAGCAAGCCGGCGCCGCTGGCTTCGTCCAGCAGCAGGAAGGAGAACTCCCCCGCCTGCGCCAGCGCGAAGGCCGTCATCAGCACGACGCGGAACGGCAATCGGATGCAAGCGCCCAGCGCCAGAACCAATGCGAACTTGCCGGCCATGATCGCCGCGGCCAGAGCGCCGGTGTTGGCCCAGTCGGCGGCCAGCGCGCGCGGATCGAGCAGCATGCCGATGGACAGGAAGAACAGCGAGGTGAAAGCTTCGCGGAACGGAATCAAGTCTGACAAGGCCTGATGGCGATACTCGCTCTCGGCCACCACCATGCCGGCGAGGAAGGCGCCCAGCGCCAGCGACACGCCGGCTTGCCCCGCCAGCCAGGCGGTGCCCAGGCAGATCGCCAGGACAGTGAGCACGAAGAGACTCTGCTGTCTGGTCTTGGCCACCGCGCGCAGCAGGCGCCGCACCAGCGGACGTCCCAGCAGCAGAGCTGCGGCCAGCACCAGCGCCACGCGCCCGAGGCTGGCGAGCAGTCCGGAAGCGCCTTCCACGCGCCCGGCCAGAAAGGGCACCAGCATCATCAGCGGCACCACGCTGAGATCTTGGAAGATCAAGATCGAGAGCGTTGCGCGGCCGTGCGGCGCTTCGACTTGCCCGGTTTCCTGCAGGGAGCGCAGCACGATGGCCGTGCTGGACACGGCGATCATGCCTCCGACCAGCCAGGCCTGACTCCACTCCAGCCCCAGCGCGCGCGCGATCGCCGCGGTCGCGGCCATCGTCAGCGCCATCTGCATGCCGCCGCCGAGCAGCAGCGGCCGCCACAGGCGCTGCACGCGGCTGAGCGGCAGTTCGAGGCCGATGCCGAACAGCAGCGCGATCACGCCGAGCTCCGCCAGCTGTTCGACCTCGACGCGCTCGCCGATCAGGCCGAGCGCCTGCGGCCCGGCCACCGCGCCGGCCACCAGGAAGCCGGCGATGGGCGGCAGCCGCAGCCGGTGCAGCACCACGACCAGCGCCACCGCGACGCCGAAGAGCAGCGCCAGTCCGCCGAGCGCGTGCGCTTCAGACATTGCGAGGCAAGCTCCTGGACAGCATCCAGCATCCCAACGCGCCGGCCACCAGCGAGCCGAACAAGACGCCGCACTTGCCGGCGACCAGGAATTCGGCGGGCAGGCCCAAGCCGGCGATGAACAGAGACATCGTGAAGCCGACGCCGCCAAGACAGGATCCGGCGATCAGGATGCGCCAGTTCAAGCCCTCGGGGAGACGGCCGCCGACGATGCGCAGCGCCGCGGCGGCCGCCAGCAGGATGCCGAGCGGCTTGCCCACGACCAGCGCGACGGCGATCACCACGGCGACCGGATCGAGCAGCGAATGCGCCGCGATCGGCACGCCCGCGTTGGCCAACGCGAACAGCGGCATGATGCCGAAGGCTACCCACGGGTGCAGCTTCTCTTCCAACCGGCGCACCGGAGAAACCGCCTCGTTTAACAACGCGGCGGATTCGCTCACCAACTGCGCCTTCTCCTTGCCGCGCGCGCGGGCCAGCCGCTCCCCGGTCGAGCGCAGCAGCCCCTCCACCGCGGGCAAAGGCAGCAGCGGCCGCACCGGGGTCAGCAAGCCGAGCGCCACGCCCGCGACGGTCGGGTGCAATCCCGATTTCAAGGTGCAAAGCCAGACCGCGCCGCCGGCGATCCAGTATGCCAACAGCGCGCGCACGCCGACCGCGCGCATGACGACCATGCCGAAGAAGCAAAGTCCTGCCAGTCCCAGCATCTGCCCATTCAGGCCGTCGGAATAGAAGAGTGCGATGATCACCACCGCGAGCAGGTCGTCGACGATGGCGAGGGACAGCAGGAACAGCTTCAAGGCCGGCGGCACGCGCCGCCCAAAGAGCGCCAGCAGTCCGACCACGAAGGCGATGTCCGTCGCCATCGGCACGCCCCAGCCGCGCGAAGCAGGTCCGGAATGATGAAAGGTCAGGTAGATGAGCGCGGGCACGGCGGCTCCGCCAATCGCCGCGGCCACCGGCAGCGCGCGCGCCGACGGCTCGCGCAATTCTCCGAGCACGAGTTCGCGCTTGATCTCGAGACCGACGAGAAAGAAAAACAGCGCCATCAAAGCGTCGTTGATCCAGTACCAGAGCGGATAATCCAGCACGAGCTGGCCGACGCCCAGCACGAGCCGCGTGTCCCACAGGCGCGCCCAGGCGTCCGACCAGGGCGAATTCGCGGCGATCAACGCGACTGCGGCGCAGACCGCCAGCACCACGCCCGATGCCGCTTCGACGTGCAGGAACTGCTGGATCGGCTTCGTGAAGCGCTGGATCGGCGCAGACGGCCGGATTTCGTTCATCGCTCAGGCACCCAGGCCTTGCCAGTGCGCGAGGGCGCGCGGGGCCAGTTCGTGGAAGCGGTGCGAATCGCGCGACAGTTCGAAGCAGGCCGGCACGTTCGCGGGCAGCGCGGCGCAGGCGCGGCGCACCGCGAGCCAATCCACGCGTCCTTCGCCCGGCGCCTTGTGATCGTGCACGCCGGGCATCATGTCGTCCAACTGCACGCCGGCGATGCGCGCGCCGAACGCGCGCACCGCGGATTCGGGATCGTGGCGGTCGTTGACGAGCAGATGGCCGACGTCGAGCGTGAGATGCAGACGCTCTTCGGCGAGCGCGGCGTAGTCGTCCAAGGTGGCGATGAAATGCCCCGGCTCGGGTTCGAGGGCCAGCGTCACGCCCAACTGCGCCGCCTCCGGGGCCAGCGCGTCGGCGGCGGCGCGCAGCCGATCGCGCGCGCCCGCTGCGCTCTGGCCCGGCGGCAGCGCGCCGCTCCAGAAGGACAGCACGCGCGCGCCGAGCGCGGGGCACCAGCGCAGCAAGGTCTGCAGCAGGCGCAGGCGCTCGCGCCAGGAATCGTCCGGCTCCAGCAAATTGGGCCGGTGCTTGCGCCGCGCGTCGAGCGTGAAGCGCGCGCCGCTTTCCATCACTACCGTCAATCCGAGCCGTCGGCACAGCGCGCCGACTGCGGCCACCTCGGTCTCGGCGCTGGAACGCGGATCCAGATGCCCGACGTCGGGCGTGATCGCCACCGCGCGATACCCCCATTCGGCGAGCAAGGGCAGTGCTTCGTCCAGCCGATGGTGCGCGAAGCCGTTCGAGTTGTAGCCGAGGAGCACCATGCTCGTCAGCGCCGCGGCGTCTTGGTCTGACCATCCGCGTACTTGCGCAGCAGCGGATTGATGTCCAGCAGCGCCGCGGGATTGTCCGCGTAGCTCTCCTTCAGCGACGTCATGTCGGCCACCGCCTGCGCGAGCAGCGTCCCCGCTTCCTCCTTGCGCGCGCGAAACAAGAAAGGATCGCCTTTGACGTCGAAGTGCTCGCGATAGGCCAGTTCGATCAGCGCCACGCCCTTTTCGCCGCTCTCCACGCCCCGCACCCAGCGCTCGTCCTGCATCCAGCGCATCGTCACCACGCCGACGGCCAGCGGCTGCGCGACGGGCATGGCGGGTGGCTGCCAGCCCTGCGCGCTCGCGGCCGCCGCTGGCGCCTCCTCGTCGCCGAAACTGAGTTTGATGTAGCCGAGGCCGTGCTGATCGTGCAAATACCACAGTCCGCCCGCGACGGCGGCCAGAATGACGAGCAACATCAGGATCTTCATGTCTTCGAATCGGCCGAACCAGGATACACGCCGAGCCGCTCGCCGGCCTGCAGACGCGCGCCCCGCGCGAGCTCCGCGGCGCTCAGCCGCGCGCGCCCCTCGCGCTGGGCCTCCTGGATCGCCAGCGCGCCTTCGCCGCAGGCCACCAGCATTTCCGCTCCGAGCTCGAGCAGAGTGCCGGGCGCCGCGCTCGCCGACGGCGCGATCGCGCGCGCGCGGTGCACCAGCAGCACGCCGCCGTCCGGCAAATGCGTGCGGGCCACCGGCCAGCCGGCCATGGCGCGCACGAAACGCTCGAGCTCCGCGGCGGGCCGCGTCCAGTCGAGGGCGGCATACTCCTTGCGAATCTTGCGGCAGTGCGTGACCCGCGCCGGATCTTGCGCTTCGCCGTGCGGCAGCGCGGCAAGGTCCGGCGTCAGACCGTCGAGGAATTCGCGCAGCAGGCGCGCGCCCAGCTCCGCCAGCCGCGCTTGCAGTTCAGGCGCCGTCTCGCCGGCGGCAATCGGCGTGGCGCGGCGCCCCAGCACCGCGCCGGCGTCCAATTCCGCCACGACGCGCTGCAGGCAGACGCCGGTCTCCGCATCGCCGGCGAGAATCGCGGCCTGCACCGGGCTGGCGCCGCGCCAGCGCGGCAGCAGAGAGCCGTGAAGATTCACGCAGCCGAGCCGCGGCGTGGCGAGAAAGGCAGGCGGCAGAATCTGGCCGTAGGCCACGACGAGCGCGAGATCGGGGCGCAGGGCGGCGAATTGGGCAAGAAATTCCGGCGCCCGCGCCGATTCCGGCTGGAGCAGGGCCAGGCCGCGGCGCTGCGCTTCCTCGGCCAGCGGGTTCACGCTCGGCGCGCGGCCGCGGCCGGCGCGCGCCGGCGGCGCGGTCACCAGGCCGACGGTCTCGTGCCGGGAGGCCAGCACTGCCGCAAAAGGCTGCTCCCCGAAGGGCGGCGATCCGACGAAGACGAGGCGCAGGCCCAGGGCGCCCAGAGTCAATCTACTACAGGTTGGATTCGACGAAGGCCTTGAACTGCGGGTAGGCCATGCCGCCCGTGTGGCGGGCGACTTCCTTGCCGCCCTTGAAGACCACGAAGCAGGGGATGGCCATCACGCCGAGCGTCGAAGCCGTGTCCGGATGGTCTTGCGTGTTGTGCTTCACGACCTTCAGTTTGCCGCCCAACTCCTGCGCGACTTTGTCCACGGTCGGGCCCATGGCCCGGCAGGGGCCGCACCAAGGCGCCCAGAAATCCACGAGGACGGGCAGGCTGCTCTGCTTGACTTCAGCGTCGAAGGAGGTGTCGGTGACTTCGAGGACTTGGGACATGACGGGGTTTCGCTGGAGAGGTGCAGTTGTGACTGCTTTCGGCATTCTAAGGCTGCGCTGAACAAGTGCTTTCGTCCCGGCGCGAGTCATCGCGGCCGAGATCAAGGAGCCGGGTTCTGCGCCTATTGGTCAATAGGCGCGGGTTCCGGCGACGCCGAGATCGGGCGCGAGGGCCGCGTCCGGGGCGGAATGACTTGTTCGGCGCAGCCCTCAGGCACGCGGGGCCGCTTTCCCGACTACAGCGGATTTTCGCCCAGCAGGTCCTCAACCTCGGCCTCGACGCCCACTTGCGGCTGGTCGAAGGCGCCGTCCAACTCCTCCAGCGCCAGGGCGCCGGCCCCGTCGAGGCGCCGCACCTGCACGTCGGAGAAGGGCGCGTCCTGCTGCAGATCCACCTGCTGCTGTTTGGCCAATTCCAGGAGGGCCACCAGGGTGTAAGCCGCATCGCCGCGCCGGGCGCGCAGATCCTGCATCAGGGCGCGCCAGGTCGTGGACGGCACTTCCTGCAGGCGCAGCCACAATTCTTCCACGTAGGCGCGCAGCGGCCGGCCCATCTGGCGCACGCGGTGCGGGCGCAGGAAGCCGGTTTCAGTTTCCAGTTGAGCGATCACGCGGAAGAGGTCCCAGACCGAGACGTCGCCGAGATCGAACTCCTGCTCGGCCGGCGCAGGCTCGCCGTCGTCGGTCTCGGTCAGGCGGCCCAGCCAGCGGCCGCCGGCCGGCAGCAGCAGCGCGCGCGCGTCGCGCCGCGCAGCCATTTCGTCGGTCACCCGCCGCAACTCCTTGTAGGCCAGCAGCTGCTGCACCAATTCTTCGCCGGGATCGAAGAGGTCTTCCTCGGTTTCGATCTCTTCCTGCGGCAGCAGCGAGCGGCTCTTGATGGCCAGCAGCGTGGCGGCGATCACCAGATAGTCCGCGGCCTCGTCCACGTCCACGCTGTCCAGGCTGCGCACGTGCTGGCAGTAGGCGTCGCAGACGTCGGTCAGCGCGACGACGTGGATTTCCAGCTCCTTCTCGCGCACCAGCTGGAGCAGCAGGTCCAGCGGGCCGTGGAAAACCCGCTCCAGGTGGATGGTGAACCCGACGTCCGGGCGGTCCTCGGCCTCCGCGTCCGGCGCGGCCTCGGGCACGGGCCGGGAGGGCGGCAGGATTTCAGGGTCCGCGGGCTCGATCATGGATGTGGAAGGATCGCGCGCAAGGGGCCGGGAGTCAATCACCCGCGGAAGGGCACCCAGGTGATCGGCAGGCGCGTCAGATCCGCGACCAGGTTGCCGAGAAAGGCGGTGCCGCCCGTCAGCAGGTTCCCGAAGGCCGGCACGAAGAACAGCAGGCCGAAGATCAGGAACAGGCCGAAGGACTCCAGGGAGACGTAGGCGCGGCGGGCTTCGGCCGGCAGCACGTAGGCCATGACGCGCGAGCCGTCGAGGGGGGGGATCGGCATCAAATTCAGGATGGTCAGCGTCACGTTGAAAACGATGCCCCACTGCAGAATCTTCACTCCGGCCGACTCGGCCTGCCACATGCCGGAATGCAGGAGCAGAGAAAGGAGTCCGGCCCAGAAAGTGGCCTGGAGCAGGTTGCTGACCGGGCCCGCGAGCGCCACCAGCGCCATGTCGCGCCAAGGGTGGCGCAAGTTGCCGAAAATCACCGGCACCGGCTTGGCCCCGCCGAACAGGATGGGCGAGCCCATCAGCAGCAGGAATCCCGGCAGCAGGATGGTCGCGAACAGGTCGATGTGCGGGATCGGATTGAGGGTGATCCGGCCCAGGGCCCGCGCCGTCGGGTCCCCGAGGCGGTCGGCCACGAGCGCGTGGGCCGACTCGTGCACGGTGACGGCCAAGATCACGACCGCGATGACCCCGGCGATGACGAACGGTTCCATGAATGCTGAATTCTGGGCCACCGCCCTTCTCTCTACAATAGGATCTCGGCCCCGCTGCCACATCCTTCATGTCCAAGATCCTGGATCCAGATCGCGCCCTGGCCCGCGGCCTCGAGGTGCTGCGCCTGGAGGCGGAGGCCCTGCAGGCCCTCACCGGCCGCCTGGGAGATTCCTTCCAGCGCGCCTGCCGCCTGGTACTCGACTGCAAGGGCGCCGTCGTCGTCAGCGGCATGGGCAAGGCGGGCTTGATCGGGCAGAAGATCTCCGCCACCTTCGCCAGCACCGGCACGCCCAGCCACTTTCTGCATCCCGCCGAAGCGGTGCACGGCGATCTGGGGCGCGTGCGGCCGGAAGACCTGGTGCTGGCACTCTCGAAGAGCGGCGCCACGCGCGAGATGCTGCAACTGGTGCCGGCGGTGCGCGCGATCGGCGCGCGGCTGGTCGCCATCTGCGGCACCGCGGACTCGCCGCTCGGCCATCACGCCGACGTGGTGATCGAGATGGGCGACACGCCCGAAGCCTGCCCGCTCGGCCTCTCACCCACCGTCAGCACCACCATGATGCTGGGGCTCGGCGACGCGCTGGCGATGGCGGTGCTCGAGGGCCGCGAATTCACGCGCGAGGAATTCGCGCGCTTCCATCCGGCCGGGGCGCTCGGCAAGCAGCTGATGCGCGTCGGCGAAATGATGCGCACCGGCGAGATGGTGCCGCTCTTGCGCGCCGGCTCGACGCTGCGCGCGGCGCTGCAGGTCATGACCGGCACGCCCGGGCGTCCGGGCGCCGCGATTGTCATCGATGACCAAGGCGAGCTGCGCGGGATCTTCACCGACGGCGACCTGCGCCGGCTCGCCAGCTCCGGCGTGCTGCCGCTCGACGAGCCGGTGGACCTGCACATGGCGCGCGCGCCGCGCAGCATCGAAGGCGGCATGCTGGTGGGCGACGTGCTGCGCATCGTGCGCGACACGCACATCGACCAATTGCCGGTGGTGGCGGACGGCACGCGCCGCGTCGTCGGTCTGGTGGACGTGCAGGATCTGCTGGAGGTCCGGCTGTGACCGGCGCGGCCGGCGCGGCCGTGTTTCCCCGGGAGCTTCTCGCGCGCGCCGCGCGAGTGCGGCTGCTGCTGACCGACGTGGACGGCTGCTGGACCGACGGCAAAATCACGCTCGGCCCCGGCGGCGAGGAAAGCGTGGTCTTTCACATTCACGACGGCTACGGCATGGTGCAGCTGCTGAAAAGCGGCCTGGAAGTGGCCGTCGTCAGCGGGCGCGACACGCCGGCGGTGCGCCATCGGATGTCCCGGCTTGGCTTGACGATCGTGCATCTCGGCATTTCTGACAAATCAGCCGTCACCGGGCCGCTGTTGCGCGCGCACGGCTTGGCGCGCGAGCAGGTCGCGGCTTTCGGCGACGACCTGCCCGATCTGCCGCTCTTCGACTGCGCCGGCCTGCGCATCGCGCCGCCCGGCGCGATGCCGGAGATTCTCGCGCGCGCCGACTACGTGACCGCCGCGCCCGGCGGCGCCGGCGCGCTGCGCCAAGTCTGCGATCTCCTGCTGGCCGCGCGCGCCGCCGCGCTTGCCACATGAACCGCGGCCTGGCCTGGACCGGCGGCGCGGTGGCGGGCGCGGTGCTGCTCGCGCTCGGCACGGATTTCGCCGCGCATCTCGGGCAGCGCGCCGAGATCGTCGTGCCCACTCCTGACGGCTTCCATCAGGTGCTGCCCGGCGTCGGGCCGGTCGAGATCGGCTTCGCCGGCCACGTCACTTTGACAACGGACCGCCTCGAGCCGGACGCGAGCGGCGCGGCGACGCGCGTGCCGGGCTGGCGCATGGAAGGCGACGATCCGCGCCCGGAAGGCTCGGGCGCGCGCATCGTCAACGCGGTGATCGTGGCGCCGCAGTCCGGCACAGGCCGCGGTTTCACGGTGCGCGCGCCGCAGGCCTGGATTCCGCTGGCGCCTGACAAACGCGAAATCCGCCTCGACCTCGAGCGCCTGTGGCGGCTCACGAATCCGGTGCTGACGCTGCCTGACTTCACGCCCGGCCGGACGCTGCGCGCCACCGCCGACGGCGAAGCCCGCCTGGATCCGCGCAGCGAGGTGGTGACCTGCCCCGGCCACTTCCGGATGGAGTCGGAAGACCTCGTGCTCGACGCCGCCGATCTGCGCTACGACGCCGCCGGCAAGCGGCTGCGCTTCAAGCCCTGGAACGGCGAAGTCGTGTGGAGCATGACCGACGCCGCGGGCCGCGTGTTCCGCGGCCGCAGCGACGCGCCCGGCGAAGTCGTCACCAACGCGGACGGCGGCCTGGAGTTGAGCTTCGAGCCGGGCGCGCGCGGCGTGCGCGCCGCGCTCCCCGGAACCGCGGGCGGCCCGGCCTCCGTCATCACGAGCCGCGACTTCGCGATGAGCCTGGAGGCGACCGGCGCGACCGGCTGGCGCCCGCGCGCCGCGCGCGCGGCTGGACCGGTGTTCCTGTCCGGCGCCGCGATCGCGTTCGAAGGCGGGGATGCCGATCTGACTTGGAACGAGGCCGGCGCATTGTCAGAGATCGTCATCCTCGGCCCGGCTGCGGCGCGGCCCTGGGACACCCGCTTCGCGGTCGCGACCGCGCGCGAGCGGGCCCGGCTCGATCCGCTCACCGGCATCCTGGAACTGGACGGCCGCTGCTTCGCGCTCGACGCGGACGGTTCCGTCAGCGCCGACTCCGCGCGATGGGACGGCAAGACGCTGCAGGCGACCGGCGACATCGTGGCCGTCTCGGCGGCCGGCCTGGCGCGCGCGGATCAGCTGACCGCCGCCGAGGACGGAGGCCTGCAGGCGCGCGGCAGCGTGCGCCTCTTCGCCCGGGACTCGCTGCTGAGCGAAATGAGCGGGCCGGCGCTCAGCGCGCAGCGCGACGGGCTGGTCGAAATGAACGAGGGCTTCGTGGCGCACGGCATGCGCGAGGCGCAACCCTGGTCGGTGGAAGGCGTGCGCATCGTGTCGCGCCTCGAGCCCGACGGCGCGCGCCGCACCGACGCCGACGGCGACCTCGAGTACAAGGCGCCCGGCATCAGCATTCGCGCGGCACGGTTGCGCCAGCTGGACGAAGAGCGCTTCCGGCTCGAAGGCATTCCGGCGCACGCCAGCATGGAGTTGGAGGACGGCATGACCGCGCTCTCGGACTTCCGCCGCGCCGAGTCCGACGCCGAACTGCTGCGCATCGAGGGTGCGCCCCAGATCACGGTGCCCGCGGCGGCGCTGGGACTGGCCGGACCGGACGTCGTGCTCACCGCGCGCTCCGGCACGCGCCAGCACGCGACCGGCGCCTGGCTGCTGGAGGGCGACGTCGAGGCCGACGGCGCGTTGAAGACCAGCGCCGACTCCGCCCGCTGGTCGCCGACGGAAGGTCTGTGGCTCGAGCGGCGCTTCGGCACGCCGAGCGCCACGGGAACGCTGGCGGACGGCCGCACCTTCGCCGCCACCGCGCGCCGGCTGGGCGTGGACGCCGCGCAGAATCTGGTGCTCGAAGGCGGCGCCGTCGCGCGCCTGGAGGAGACGGACGGCTCGACGCACGTGCTCACCGCGGAGAATGCGCAGATCGGCGAAATCGGCGGCTGGGCGGAGGGGCGCGCGCGCTTCGACTCGCCGCTGGGTCGCGCGGCCGGCGAGCGCGCGGACTGGCGCACGGAAGCGGGGCGCGTCGTGTTTCTCAAGTTGACGGGTAACGCCTCGCTGGCGCAGGACGGCATGAGCGCGGAAGGCGCGGAGATCGAGATGGACGAGGCCACCGGATGGATGCGCCTCACCGGATCGCCGGAGCGCGCGGCGCACCTGGTGCTCGAAGACGGCCGCGACCTGACGGCCACCTGGCTGCGTTACAACATGAAGACGCACCTGCTGGAATCCGGCCCCGTGCGCCTCGAAGAGCCCCGGTAATGCTCGCCCTCGCGGCCCTGCTGCTCGCTTCGGCGATGATCCAGCCCGCGCAGGAGCCGGCCGCGCAGCAGCAGCAGCAGAATTTTCAGGCCGACTCGATCACGCCGCGCGAGGAAGGCGACCTGATCATCTACCTGCTCGAGCGTCCGCGCTTGAGCGCGCCGGATCTGACGTTGAGCGCGGAGCGGGCCGAAATCAGCCTCGACGCGGTGCGCTATCGCGCCGCCATCGCCGAGGGCCTGCCGCGCGCCGATGAGCCGGTGCCGGACCCCCTGCCCCAGGATGCCGGCACCGTGCTGCCCGGACTGTGGAGCCGCAAAATCCTGCGCGGCCTCGGCCTGCCCGAGGACGAGACTTTGATTCGTGAGATCGTGCTCACCGGATCCGTGCGCATCACGACGCCGGAGCTGGAAGTGCAGGCGGACGTCCTGCGCGACCAGCCGGCCGCCGGACGCATGAGCCTCGAGCGCGCGCAGCTCCGTTTCGCGCCCGGCGCCGGCGGGCCGAACGGCTGGCCGCTCGCGCTCTTCGCCGATCTGCTCGAAGAATTGCCCGACGGCTCGCTGCGCGCCGTCAACGCCGTGCTGACGACCTGCGCCGCGGACGATCCGCACTACGGCCTGCGCCTGGGCGAAGTGCGCGTGTCGCGCCTGCCGAACGGCAACCTGCTGTGGCAGCCCGAGCGCGGCTGGCTGGAAATCTTCGGCCGGCGCGTGCTGCCGATGCCGACGCCGGACTTCGAGCCCGGCGAGAGTTTCCTGGGCTTGCAGGGCGGACGCGCCGGCAACAGCGACAAGTACGGCAGCTTCATCGAACTGCGCTTCCGCGGCGAGGAGCGCCTTGGCGGAACCAACATCGAGTGGAACTTCTATCCATCCTTCAGCACGCGGCGCGGCCTGCCGCTCGCTGCCGAGGCCGACTTGAAAGGCGACGGCTACCGCGGCCACTGGGAGCTCTTCTTCCTCGAAGACGAGGCCAGCGACAAGACCAAAATGACCAAGGTGGTCGGCCGCGACACGGACAATCGCTGGCGGGTGCGGATGGACAACGTCTGGGAATTGTCAGACGTGTGGCGGGCCTACGGCGTGCTGGACGTGACCAGCGACCCGCTGGTGGATCCGGAATTCTTTGGCCGCGACTGGGCCGAGGAAGAGGACGTCTTCAGCGAGTTTGCGCTGGTGCGGCAGGACGAGGACTCCTACGGCTCGCTGCGCGTGCGGCCGCGGCTGGACGACTACGGTGCCACGCCCTTCGGCGGCTTCCCGGAGGCGCCGGGGCCCGCGCCGCAGACGGTGGAAGACCTGCCGCGCGCGAAGTGGGAAGGATTTTCCACGACCGTGGGCGAACTGGGAGTGCCGGTGCTGGGCGGCGGCGACGACGAGGTGGCGGTGAACGTCGAGTACGGCGCCGAAGTCGCGCGCATCCGCCTGCAGGACCGCGAGTTGACGGCCCCGCCCGGCTCGGTGGACTTCCTGGATCAGCCCACCCTGGTGCGGAGCCGCGCGCGCGCCTGGACCGAGATCGCGCTGCCGGCGCACGGCGCGGGCATGTTCTGGCGTCCGGGCGCGCGCTTCACCGGCGGCGTCTGGGAGGACGACACGGCGGGCGCCGAGACCGGCGAGCAGATGACTGCCGAGGCATTCCTCGAGGCCGGCATCGCGATTAACAAGCGCTGGGAAGACGGCTGGTCGCACCGCGTCGTGCCGCAGGTGCGGCTGCGCGCGCGCCGCGAGCTGGTCGAGTCCGACTTCGTGCCGCCCGACATCGACGGGATGGACCGATTGTCAGAAGGCGAGGTCGCGGAATTTTCGCTGCGCCAGTTCTTCGACGGACCCGGGCGCACGGAGCCCTGGCTCGACGTGGACTTGCTGGCGCCCTACTACCCGAGCACCGGCGAGGTGCTGACGCCGATGGAAGGGCCGCAGCCCTGGACCACCGCCATCACCGAGGAGGGCTTCGGCCCGGTCGAGTTGCGCGCGCTGTGGATTCCGGGTGCGCCCGGCTCGCAGCTCGAAGGCGTGAGCCTCGAAAGTCGGCTGCGCCACGACGTGTCCGCCAGCACCACGCAGGAGATCTTCACGCGCCTCAACGTGCGGCCCGGCGAGCAATTGAGCTACGGCCTCGAGTACTTCGAGACCGAGGGCACACCGACGGACTTCGCCTACGGCTCCCTCTTCGCCGGCTGGCGCTTCACCGAGCGCTGGGCGCTGGGCTTCCGCGAGTCCAGGACCTTCTCCGGCGACGCCGGCGTGCGGACGAACTACGCCGCGCAGTACTACGGCCACGACTTCCTGTTTGAATTCGGCTACAGCCGCTCCCAGACCAGCGGCGACGTGGGCCTTTACTTCAACCTGACGCCGCGCTTCTTCTTCGATCCCTACGGCAGCCGCAAATTGGCCCGCCTGCGCTGGCAGTAAACTGCCGGGATGATGCCCGCGCCGCTGGCCTTCATCAGTTCGGGCGAACTGATCGTGGTGGCGATCGTCGGCATCCTGCTCTTCGGCGGGGACCTGCCCAAGCTGATGCGCGACTTCGGCCAGATGTGGGTGAAGCTGCGCCGCTCGGTCAACGAGTTCAAGCGCGAGGCCGGCATTGACGAGGCGGTGAACGAGATCCGCCGCCAGACCGATTTCCGCCTCGAGGAGCCGCGCTGGCGCCGCGACATGGATCATGCGGCCGGTCCGGCCAGTCAGGAGCCGCCGGCCGAGGCGCAGGTGGCGCCGGCCGAGCCGGCTCCCCCGCCGGCGGCCGGCGAACAGCCGGTGGATCCGGCCATCGTCAACGCCGAGCCGCCGATCGATCCTCCGGCCAAGCCGGACTAGCCGCCGCAGAGCAGGCTGGCGAAGGAGCAGGGCGGCGTACCGGCGTCGAGCTGCGGCAGGATGATCTTCTCCAGCGCCAGTCGGCAGGCGTTGACTGAGCCCGGCAGCAGGAAGACCACCCGCCCGCCGACCAGGCCGGCCGAGGCGCGCGACTGGATGGCCGCCGCGCCGATCTCCTGGAACGACAGCGCCCGGAACAGCTCGCCGAAGCCCGGCAGGAATTTGTCATAGAGCGGCTCGACCGCCTCCGGCGTCACGTCGCGGGGCAGCACGCCGGTGCCGCCGGTGACCAGGATCGCGAACACCTCCGGCTCCCCGGCCCAGGCCTGGACCGCGGCGCGGATCTCGGCCGCCTCGTCCTTCACGATGCGCCGCTCCAGCACGCGGTGGCCGGCGGCCCTCAGCCCGGACTCGAGAAAGTCGCCCGAGCGGTCCTCGGCGCGCCCGCGCGTGTCGGAGACCGTGAGGATCTTCAGGCCGAGGGCGCGGAAGGCCGGCCGTGCGTGGCCGTGGGCGTGGGTGCGGTCAGTGGACATCCTGGATGAAGCGCTGCACGTTCTTGAAGTGAAGCTTCGCGACCTGGCCGAGCGCGGCGACGCCGTGGATCTCCACGTAGCGCCGCAGCGCGGGACCGACCGGCGAACCGCTGCCCAGCGGCAGATCGGTGGCGGCGAATTGCTCGAGCTTGCCGACGCCCTCGACGAACGCGGCGCGCGCCAGCACCGATGCGGCGGCGGTCGCGAGATGGCGCTCGGCGCGCGGCACCTCGGTGACGCGCAACTTCGGCGCGCGCTTCGCCAGCGCCGCGCGCACCGGAGATTCGGCGGCGAAGCGGTCCACCACCGCGATCGTGAAGCCGGTGCGCTCGTGCAGCTGCGTCAGGCAGTCCACGTGCAGCTGCGCGAGCAGCTTGTTGACGTTGCGGCCGGCCGCCGCCCAGGCCGCGTTGTATTCCGCCGGCTGCAGCACGCGCGCCTCGTGCGGCAGGCGCGCGGCGAAGTGCTCGGCCAGCGCCAGCACGCGCGCATCGGACAGTGTCTTCGAGTCGGCGACGCCGGCGCGCGCCAATTCTTCGGCGGCTGCCGCGTCCACCGCCACGGCCACGACGCACAGCGGTCCGAAGGTGTCGCCCTTGCCGGCTTCGTCGGAGCCCAGCGAGTTGGCCGCGGGCGGCAACTCGGCATCGCCCGGATGGCTCTTGCCCGCGACGGCGATGCCCATCTGCAGGAAGCGCGCGCGGAAGGCCTCGGCGCCGGGGCCTTGCACCACCAATTTGCCGCTGTTGTAAAGGCTTGCCACCACGCCTTCGCCGCGCGCCTGCCATTGCGCGTGGGCAAGAGATCCGAAGCGGAAGCCGGCGGCGGTCAGCGCGTCGCCCAGCACCTTGGCGCCGCGCGGATCCATCGCGAAGACCAAAGTCGCGGAAGGGCTGCCGCTCACGAGGGCGCGATCTCCGGCGCGGGGCGGCCGCTCCAACTCTCGAGTTCGGCGCGCGCGCGCGCCGCAGCGTCGTTCATCGCCTGCGCGAGTTGCGCGCGCGCGCGATCATGCGCCTCGCCTTGGCGCGCAGCTTCGCCCGGCGGCGCCGGCAGGCGCTCGAAGGCCACCACCAGCCGGGCGAAGGGTTTGGGCAGCAGCATGCGATCCCACGAGCGCGCCTGCCAGAAGCGGGAGCAGGCGAAGCCCGACGCGACGAGCGGGCGGCCCGTGGCCGCGGCCAGCGCGATCACGCCGGGCGCGATGCTGCGCGCCGGGCCGCGCGGGCCGTCGGGCGTGAAGCCGAGCCCGTCCGCGCTCGCGTCGGCGAGTTTGACCATTTGGCGCAGCGCCGCGGCGCCGCCGCCGTGCGTGGAGCCGCGCACAGTCTTGCCGCCCAGGCGTTCGGCGAGTTGCGCGATGGTCTCGCCGTCGCGGTGGCGGCTGATCAGCACGCGCACCGGAAATCCGGGATGCGTGCCGACGGCGGCGAGAATGTTCTGATGCCAGAAGGAGTAAACGGCCAGTTTGCCCTGCGCGTCGCGCTCGTCGCGCGCCGCGGCGTTCACGAAGCGCACGCGCCAGGTGCGCGCGAGCAATTTGACAATGACTGGCCCCAAAGCGCGTCCCGCCGCGGAGCCGGCGCTGCGCTTGAAGCGGCGCCAGGCGCTGCGCCGCTTCGCGGGCGCGGCAGGGACGGGGTCGGGCACGGGATTCACCGCGGTTGAATCCACCGATCATCCTCGCCGCCCTGCTCCTCCGCGAGCCGGGCTTGCTCTTCGCGCTCCCACTTCTCCTCGAAGAGGCGGCGCTTGCGGCGGCGGGCGCGCACGACGAACGGCGTCGTGGCCAGAGCGAAGAGCGCCATGAAGAGGAAGAGTTGCGGATAAATCTCGCCGAGCAGCGCGCCCAGCGAGCCGAGTTCGGCGCGCAGCGCTTCCTCGTGGCTGACGAGGCCCAGGCCGGTGACGGAGATCAGCGCCTGGTCCAGGCTCTCCCCCGCGCGCAACCGGGCCATCAGTTGCGCGACGATGCCGTCGCCGTGGATGCGCACCAGGCGCTTGACGAAGGCGTAGGCCAGCCCGTAGCCCTCGGCGGCCGCCGCGGGCTCGCGGCCGAAACCCTCGCGATAGTGACTGAGCGGACTGAGGCCGCCGCGAAAGGCGCGCCAGGCGAGCGGCGAGGCGAATTGTGAGAGCGGATCGGTGCGGGCCCAGGTTTCCGCCAGTCCTTCGTGGAACCAGGCCGGCAGCGTCTGCCAAGCCGACTCGCCGATGCCGAGCATGGCCCAATGCACCAGTTCATGGCGGAAGGTTTCGCTGAGCTGGCCCGTGCCCTTGCTGCGGTCCGCCAGCATCACGATGCGGCGCTGCGCCGGAATGGTGACGGCGGCGAACCAAGCCGGCGCCTCTGCCCCCATCGCGCGCTCGAAGCCGGCCCGGTCGGCGACCCAGGTCAACTGGCCGGGGCCTGAAGGCGGCACGCCGAGCCAGGCCTCGATCTTGGGCAGCTCGGACTCCGCGAGCAGGGAAATCGGCCGCGCGATCGGCAGCAGAGATTCTTCGGCGGTCCAGGTCAGCGGGCCGGCTGTGCCGCCGGGCGGATTCTGGGCGCCGGCGAAAGCGAGCGGCGCCGCCGACCCGAGAGCCGGAAGCGCCGCGAGGATTGCGATCAGCACTAGAACTCGATCATGCCGGGGTCCGGCGGCAGCTCGCCCGCAGGCATGCCTTCGACCATGGACTGCGCGAGACCGATGAACGGCGGCGCGATGGACACGAGTGCGCCGACGACGCTGAAGAGATCGGCGAAGCCGAAGTTGCCGGTGAGGGAACTGCGGAAGTCGCCGAGCCAGGCGTAGGAGACCGCTTCGTCGGTGCGCATGTTGCGCACGAAGACCTCGGCCGCCGGGAACTTTGTCAGATCAAAGGGGATCTGGTCGGCGTTCTCGCCGAGCATTCCGCCCAGCATCGGGATGAACCCGCTGACGAGGCCGAGCGCGGCGGAGGCCGCCGGGCGCGGGTCGCTCCAGCTGACTGCGTGCGCGTCCTTGTGCGCGGCGGTCAGGAACTTCGCCGCCTCCTGGTTCTCGAGAATGTTGTGCTCGGGCTTCACCATGCCGTCGCGCAGGATCCGGCTGACCGAATCCTTGTTCATGGAGAACACCAGCCAGCCCTCCGGCGCGATGCCGAAGCTCGGCTTGAAGACCTGGCCGACGATGGCCGCGACCTGCGCGACTTCGGGCGGGAACTCGAACTCGATCCAGTAGTAGGCCGGCCCGGCGGATTCGACCACGCTGCCGTCGGGCTGGGTGGTCTTGCGCTTGGTGCGGCGCATCTCGAGTTGCAGCGGCGCCTCCGAGGTCTTGAGGATTTCACGCAGGCGCGGCATCAGTTGCTCGAGCACGGCGCTCATGCCCTCGGGATCCGCGAGCTGCACGAAGGTGTAACTGTCGGCGGAGAGGCCGGATGTCGGCACCGTGTAACTGAAGCTGGCCGTGCCGAAGCTGGCGAGCGCGCGGTCCAACTCGGGCCGGTGCGCGCCGTAAATCCAGCCGTGCACTTCAGGCACGCTCATCGCGAGCACCTGGTTGAGGCTCATCGGCGATTCCGGCGGAACGTAGGCGCCGACGCGGTCGAGCGTGCGCATCATCATTTGCATCCATGGCCCGCTGTTGGTGCTGGCGATCGAGAAACTGGTTGCGGCGGCCGGAATGTGCGCGGCGAGGCCGCGGTCGAAGGGAGCGCTCTTCCACAGCTCGCCGGCGTTTTCCTTCAAGTCGAGCGAGGCGTTGGTGAAGCTGCCAGCGTCGTTCCAGCCCGAGGCGAAAGCCACGGCTTCGATCGGCTGCATCACGCTGGTGAAGAACTCGCCCATCATTTCGGCGACGGCGGGCTCCTCGGCGCTGAGACCGTCGTGAATGAGGGTGGCGACGTCCTGCACTTGCAGGAAGCCGAAGGCGGCGGTGCCGGCGATGGCATTGCGATGCCACGCGCGCCGGTAGGCGGGATTGTCAGAGAGACGTCCGGCGCCGGGCGCGCCCCACGTGAACTCGAGCATCACCGCGTCGTCGTAGCCGTGCACTTTCAGGATGAGCGGGCTGCCCTCCTCCATCTCGTTCACCACCGTCACCGTGCGGCGGCCCTGGCCTTGCTCGACGGTCAGGTTGTGATTCGCCCCCATCTTGACCATCAGATCGAAGACGACGACGCCCACGCCGGGCGCGAGGTTCAAGCGCGCGAGCGCCTGCATGTGCGGAGGAGCGTCGAAGGGATTGGCCTGCCCCGGCGCGGCTCTCAGCGCCATGCCCATCTCGAAGGAGCGCAGATTGTCCCAGCTCATCAGCGAAGGCGGGATGCCCTGCATGTCCGCCTGAGCGCGCAACTCGACCCAGGCCTCGTCCAGCAGCTCGAGCCCGCCGGAGAGGAACTCCTGCATCTCCGGCTCGCGGTACATCTTCAGCATCGTGGATTTGCCCATGTTCGCGCGCATGGCGGGAACGTCGGGCATCGCGAAGAAGAGCACCGTGTCGCTGGGGAGCTGGTCGGCGAGGCTGGCGGGAACCGGCGCGAGCTCCTTCTTGGCGAGCATGGCCGGCGTGGCCTGACATGCCACGAACGCGAGCGGCAGGCAGAAGGTGAGAATCTTGGGAAGGACGGTCATGAATGATTGCGGGAGAACCGTAGTCTAGGAACGGCAGGGGGCTTGGGAGGTCTCACGCCGGGGTCGGCGGCGCATCGCTAGACTGGCCGCACTTCCATGTCGGAGATCACCTTTCAGGACACACCCCTTTACGCGTGGCTGCGCGCAAACGTCTGGTTTCTCTTGGCGGGCGTGGCCGTCGTCGGCGGCATCGTGACGTACCGGAACCTCAGCGCCGACTGGGCTGCAGGAGCGCGAGAGGAGTCCTGGGACGCGTACCGGGCGCTGGCCATGGCTGGTCCGGAGAGTCCCGCCCTCAGCACGCGGCTGGGCGAGGCGAAGTCGGACCCCCGGATTTTCCCCTGGGTGGTGATGGAGGCCACGCGGCAGGCCGCGCAGGACGGCGACGCTGAGGCCCTGGCCCTGCTGAAGCCGGAACTGGAAAGCCTGGCTCAGGATGACTCGATCCGAGTCGCCACTCCGGGCGGACGCGAAGGCATGGCCGCCTTCCTCCTCCGTCAATTGGAGGACTCCGGAGCGGGCGCTCTGCCCAAGGAATTCGTCAGCCCGGAGCCCACCGGGAGGAAAGTCGAAATCGTCGTAAGTCTAGGCGCAGAAACGACTTACACGATTGTCGCTGGCCTCTACGAGGAGCAGTGCCCGGTCGGAACCGCGGCCTTCCTGAGTTGGGTCGAAGCTGGACGCATGAATGATCAGTCCGCGCGCCTTCTGGGTACGACCGGCCTGACCATGAACCTCACGAAGATCGAAGTGGCAGAGGGTGCTGAGGCGCCGCCGACCATCCTGGTGGAGCGGCCGTACGGCCTCTTCCATGAGGAAGGCACGATCGGCATTCTGCAGCTCCCTGGGCAGTTCGGCGCTCAGGACCCGGGCGCGGTTCAACTGCTGCTGATGGACCTGTTCCAGTTGGACGGACAGGCCACGGTTCTGGCAAAAGTGCTGGAGGGCTTAGCACCGCTGAAGGCCGCCTTGGAAGCCGCGGGGCCCTCGGCGACGGTGAAGGTGGTCAGCGCCCGAGCGCTCTAAAGCCTTTTCAGAACTAGCCTTCGAGCAATTCTTCGGCCTCGGAGGGGCCGCCCAGTTCCCGCGTCAGGCGGTCGAGTTGGTCCAGGTCTTGGAAGTGGAGGATGAGTTTGCCCCCACCGCGCGCCAGCAGGGCGATCTCGGTCCGCACCCCTAAGGCACGGGAGGTCTTCTCCTGAAGATCGGCCACCCATGACGGCTTCCGCGGCCGTGCGCGGTGCTTGGGCTCAGCCCCATGGGCCGCCCAAGCCTTGCAGAGCTCCTCAGCCTGGCGCACGGAGAGGTTCTCGGCGATCATCCGCTTGCGAGCCTCAGCCTGAAGCGGGTTTCCCTGAAGTTGCAGGAGGGCACGCGCGTGTCCTGCGGTCAGTGTTTCACGTGAAACATCGTCCTGCAGCTCCGAGGGCAGGTCCAGAAGTCGCACCAGGTTCGCCACGGTTGACCGCTGATAGCCCAAGCGCTCCGCCACGTGCTCCTGGGTGTAGCCATGCTCCGCAATCAACCGCTGGCAGGCTTGGGCGCGCTCAATGGGATTCAGATCCTCGCGCTGGATGTTCTCAATGAGGGCCAACTCCAGGCGCTCACCCCGGTCAGCAGGAGCAGCACGCTCGAGGATGGGCACATTCTTCATCCCAGCCAGTTTCGCCGCCCTCCAACGGCGCTCGCCGGCCAGGATCTCCCAGCGACCTCCTGGAAGCTTGGTCACGATGATGGGCTGCATCATGCCGTGCCGCCGAAGCGACTCCGCCAGGCTCTCAATCTGGCGGTCCAGGTCGCGTCGAGGCTGTTCGCTGCTCGGACTCAAGTCCTCCAACGGGGCCCAGATCCGGCCATCGGAGTCCACCACCTCGGCCTCCTGTCCGTGTCTTGCGGCCAGAAGTGATCCGAGTCCTCGACCAAGCTTGCGGGGCTGCGTCATGTTGAGATGACTCCACACTAGCGCCGAAATTACGCGGAATCCAGCGAGGGAGGATCGGCGGGGGGCCCGCAAGCCACAAGTCTGGGGCATTGTTCAGCAGCGGTCCATTCTCTAACCCTTTGCGGCGTAAGTACTTAGGGCACTTTTGCGCACCCGGCAAGACTAGGAAGTTGCATTTTGGGCATTCAAGCGGAACCCAAGTGCAGCCGAAAGAGTCACACCCCCTGAACGGTCGCCATCGCGGCTGTGTTGCCACCACTCTCGGAGAACGCCCATCGCTTCGGACCGCTGCCTCGAGACGTACCTGCGTGAGATCGACGAGGTGCCTCTGCTCACCGCTGCCGACGAGGTGGCGCTGGGAAGACTGATCCGCGCGGGCGACGAGGCGGCGCGCGAGCGCATGATCCGCGCCAACCTGCGTTTGGTGGTGTCCATCGCCAAGCGCTTCCGCGGCCGCGGCTTGGCGCTGCCGGACCTGATCGCGGAGGGCAACCTCGGCCTGCTCAAGGGGACGGAGAAATTCGACCCGGAGGCCGGGTTCCGCTTCTCCACCTACGCCACCTGGTGGATTCAGCAGACGATCCGCCGCGCCTTGATCAATCATGTCAAGACGGTGCGCGTGCCTTCGTACATGGTCGAAATCATCACGAAGTGGCACCGCACTTCCGAGCTGTTGCTGCACGAATTCGGCCGCCGGCCCTCGCAGGATGAAATCGCGCAGCGCCTCAAGCTTTCCAAATCCAATCGGAAGATGGTGGAGCAGACGCTCATTGCGCAGGATGGGGGAGGAGTGATGGCGCCCGAACTGCTGCAAGGCTTGGAGCGGCACGACGAGGACACCAACCGCGACAGCCGTACGCCGGACGACATCGTGATGCAGGAAGACGCGCTGGCGACGCTGCGCGATATCCTGGACCTCATTGACCCGCTCGAGGCCTCCGTGCTGCGCATGCGCTACGGCCTCGACGACGCGGAGGCTTCGACCCTCGAGAACATCTCCGAGGCGCTCGGAATCTCGCGCGAGCGGGTGCGTCAACTCGAGACTCACGCGCTTCGCAAGCTCCATGCCTACGTCGTCGAAGGACAACCCGCCGAGCGCATCCTGCCCGGCGCCGGACGCGGCAAGGCCGACGAAGCCCGACGCCGCCCCGCCTGATCTCACGGGCATCCGCGATGCCCTCGCCGCGGCGGCGGTTCCGCCCGGCGCGTTGTCCGACGACGGCGTCTCGCTGTACGTGCACTTGCCCTTCTGCGTGAAGAAGTGCCGCTACTGCGACTTCAATTCCTACGCCTGGACCGGACAGAATCTTGCGCGCCACGTGGACGCGCTGCTGAGCGAGGCGCGGCTGCGCGCCGCCGGCCTGCGTCCGCAGACGGTGTTCTTCGGCGGCGGCACGCCCTCATTTCTGCCGGCGCCGGAGCTGACGCGACTGCTCGGGGAGCTCGACGCGATCACCGGCTTCCGCGCCAGCGCGCGCGAAGTCACGCTCGAGGCCAATCCGGAATCCTTCGATCCCGCGCGCGCCGCGGCCTGCGCCGCCGGCGGCGTGACGCGCGTTTCGATCGGCGTGCAGTCGCTGCAGGCGGACGTGCTGCAGGCCTACGACCGCGTGCACGACGCGGCCGGCGCGCGCCGGGCCTTCGACAACGCCCGCGCCGCCGGCTTCCGCCGCGTCAACTGCGATCTCATTTTCGCCTTCCCGGGCCAAGACCCCGCAGTCTGGCGCCAGGACCTGAGCGAAGTTCTGTCCTGGCAGCCGGAGCACGTCTCCTGCTACGAACTCTCCTACGAGCCCGGCACCGCGCTCACGCGCCTGCGCGACGCCGGCCGTTGGACGGGAGAGGAGAGCCAGCGCTGCCGCGAACTCTTCGAAGCCACCGCGGCGCTCACCGCCGAGCGCGGCTTCGGCGCCTACGAAGTCAGCGCCTTCGCGCGCGCCGGCGAAGCTTCGCTCCACAATCTCGCCTACTGGCGCTCGCTCGACTACGTCGGCATCGGCGCGGGCGCCGCATCGTGGCGCCACGGCGAGCGGCGCAAAAACCTCGAGCGGCCCGACGCCTACGAGGCGGCGCTCGCCGCGGGCTCCGACCCGGCAGCCGAGCGCGAGCGCACCGCCGCGCCGACCGTCCTCTTCGACAATCTGATGATGGGCCTGCGCCTGCGCGAAGAGGGGGTGTCACACGCGCGCCTGCTCGCGCGCACCGGCCTCAGCCCTCAGACGGCGGACTGCGCGCCCGCCTGGCGCGCGCTGCATGAAGAAGGAATGTTGGAGACGGTCGGCGCCGGCGCGGACCGCCGCACGCGCGCGACGCCGCGCGGCCTGCTCTTCCTCGACGACCTGCTGGTGCGTCTGGCGCCGGACGCGCTGCAGGTCTGAGCGCCGCGCTATTCTTCCGGCGCGATGAAGCAGGGATTCGCCGAGCGCCTGTTCGCAGCCGTGGACGCGAAGCGCAGCCCGGCGATGGTCGGCCTGGATCCGCGCCTCGACCAGCTGCCGGAGCCGTTCAAGAGCCGCGCGCTCGGCGGCTCGGCCGGCGCCGCGGCCGCGGCGCTGCAGGACTATCACCGCGCGCTGCTGCCGGTCATTGCGCCGCGCGCCGCAGCCGTGAAGCCGCAGGCAGCATTCTTCGAGCGCCTCGGCCCGCCCGGGATCGCAGCGTTGGCCGACGCCGTCGAGCGCGCGCACGAGCTCGGCCTGCTCGTCGTGATGGACGCCAAACGCGGCGACATCGGCAGCACCGCCGAAGCCTACGCGGACGCGTGGTTGTCCGGCGGCCATCACGAGGCGCTGCCGCGCAGCGACGCGCTGACCGTCAATCCCTATCTGGGCGAGGACGCCTGCGCGCCCTTCCTCGACGCCGCGCGCGCGGCGCAAGCCGGCATCTTCTTCCTGGTGAAGACCTCGAACCCCGGCGCCGGCCTGTTTCAGGATCACGGCGCGCCGCCGCTGGCCGAAGTCGTCGCGCGCCAGGTTGCCTCGTGGGGCGAACCGCTGCGCGGCCCGAGCGGCTGGAGCGCCGCGGGCGCGGTGATCGGCGCGACGCGGCCCGGCGAACTCGCGCGCTTCCGCGCGCTGATGCCGCACGCGCCGCTGCTGCTGCCGGGCTACGGCGCGCAGGGCGGAACGGCCGCCGGGCTCGCGCCGGCCTTCGACGCGCGCGGCCACGGCGCGCTCGTGACCGCCAGCCGCTCGGTGCTGCACGCGCACGCGCGCGCCGATCTCGCCCATCTCAGCACGTGGGAAGCGCGCACCGAAGCCGCGCTCGCGGAGATGTGCGCCGATCTGGCGCAACTGCGCGCGGCGCCGCGATGAGCGCCGCCTGGGTGGTGCGCGCCGCGCCCGGATTCGCCGGCGGACGCCTTCTCACTTTCAACCGACTGCTGCGCGCCTGCGCGCGCGCCGGCGCGGCGCAGCGCGTGATCCTCGCGCTCGACGAGAGCCTGCTGCGCGACGAAGACCTGCTGCTGCGCGTGCAGAACGCCTACGGGGACCCGCTCGGCCTGCCGGCGCCGCATCAGGGCGTCTTTCGCGACGAGCGCGAGCGCGCCATGCTGGCGGCCGCGATCCGCGACATGGTGACGCCGGCCGAGGGCCTGGCGAAAATGGTGAATGATTTTCTGCCCGCGCCGGGCGCCAGCCTCACCGCCGCCGCGCTCGAGTTGTGGCCGCGCCTGATCCCCGGCCTGCAGGCGCGCATCGCGACGGCGGAGGATCGCGCGGCCGCTCCGGAAGTCGAAGAGCCGCGCATCGTCTGGCTGGGTCCGCATCAGCGCCGCGCGCTCGCCGAGCTCGGCCTGCAGCCGGAAGAGATGCTGGCGCAGGAGCGCGCCCACGCCGAGATGTACCGCCCGGAATTGTCCGGCGAACTCGCCGCCGCACTCGAGCAGACCGACGCCCTCTGGGCGGCCGAACTCGCGCGGCTCAAGCAGCTCGGCCAGGAGGTGGACTCGAGCCTGCTCGGTTCCTGGGCGCGGATGGAGCGCACCGTGCGCCGCGGCCTGAGCGAGTTCCGGGCCAGCGCCGAGCGCTGCCTGGACAACCATGCCGGGATCCGCAGGGCCCGCTGGCACCAGCTTTATCAGGCGCTGCGCCCGGCCGGCGGACCCCAGGAGGCGGGTTACAGCCTGCTTCACGCGGCAGCCCAACTGCGCATCGGCCTGCCGGCCGACCCGGCGGCTTGGGAGAGGTGGTGCCAGGCCACAAGATCGGCAACTGGTAATTCCGCTTCCTGCTTGTTCCTGGACGCCTGATCTGGCAGTCTGCCCCCCGTGCGGATCCTTGCCGTCATCAACCAGAAGGGAGGGGTTGGAAAAACCACCTCCTGCATGAACCTCGGCGCGGCCCTGGCCGAATCCGGCCTGCGCGTCCTGCTCGTGGACCTCGATCCGCAGGCGCACCTTTCGATCTCCTTCGACCGCATGCCGGCGCCGGGCGATCCCTCCATCTACAGCGTGCTCGCGGGCCAACATCCGCTGGCCGACGTGGTCCAGCCGACCCAGCGCGAGG